>RGEP01000401.1 GCA_009918225.1 Betaproteobacteria bacterium
GCCGCTGCGGGTGACCTGCAGGGCATCTTCCACACGGTCTCCGCTGCTGCGGTCCAGGTCCATGCCCAGAATCAAGCGGGGCTTCCAGGGCCCGTCCACATCGTGCCGAACCTTGGCCAACAAGCCGATGGAGCGGACCGGCGTGTCCTCGATGCGCGGGTCTGCGCTCAGGTTGAAGGATCCATTGAGCTTCATGCCGTTGAGCCGCGCATAGGGCGTCACCGACCACAGGGTGCGGCCGCTGTCCCACTCGAATTCGCTGGAGGCCCGCAGCGCTTGCACCTGCCGGAACGCGATAGCGAAGTTGTTGCGCGTGGGGTTGGCCATGTAATCGGCCAACGGCAGCGGCGTGTTGGCGCCGGTCTGCTGGTCGATGTCGGTGCTGTTGACAATGGTCTTGACGCGAAGCCCACCACCGGCCGCATGGTCCCAGCGCAGGCCCAGGCTGGTGCGTTCGTACGCGGTGGCGTTGCGCCAGCCATCGGTCTGGGTGCGGTTGAGCGACACCCGTACCCCGTTGTCGCCACCGGCGGCTTTGCCGGTCCAAAGGCCTTCGGCCAGCACGCGCTGCCAGCCGAATGAGCCCCACTCGGCCGTGGCACCCGCGCCCCACGGGCCCGTACCGGAAGAACGGGCGGCGCGCGTGACCACGTTCACCACACCCCCAATGGCATCGGATCCATACAGGGCAGAACCCGGCCCGCGCACCACCTCGATGGCCGCGGCGTCGGGCACGTTGACCTCGTACAGCGCGTTGTGGTTGAAGAAGCCTGCCGCGCGGGTGGGAATACCGTCTTCCAGGAACAGGTACAGCGGCGCGGTGGTGAAGGGCTGGCGAATGGCGGTGGTGTGGCCTTCGCCGTTGGTCACCGAAACGGCCACGCCCGGCCATCGATCACACCGATGGAGGCAGGGACGTCCCACAGCCGCACGGCTTCGCGGGTGGAGGTCACGGTGATCACCTCGGCAGCGGGCGCCACGGTGGCCCACAGGCCGGTCAGCAGGCCAGCGCTGGTGGCCCTGGCCAAGCGGGTGCGCCCGTGGGCGGGCGCCAACGAGGCATTCGGTCTTTTGGTCAACATCCTGATCAAGGGCGTGCGCCCATTTGTGTGCAGCATGGGCCGTGCCCATGCAGATCCCTGCCCAGGCGTTGGGCAGGGGCATCTGCGCAGCTGACGCTGCGCGCAGATCAGGTGTGGGTGGGTGGGCCGCGCGGCGCGGGTGTGAGCCACGCGTGCAGCTGTTCAGGCGCTTGCCAGTACAGCCAGGGGTAGGCTTGCAGCGCCACAGGGGCCAGGGCCAGAACCAGGCCTGCCGGAGGCGGCAGGGCGCCGGGCGTTCCGGTCTGGCAATAGCGGCAATCCTCCTGGGCGGCGGAAGCGGGCTCACCCTCTTCACCGCTGAAGGCCTTGAGCTTGCCCTGGGCCGAGCACACTTCGTGCAAGGCGGCCCAGATGGGGTCGTGGGCTTGTAGGGCGGCCTGCGCACGCGCCACGGTGGGCGCCAAGGCCATCAAGGCACAGGCCAACAGGGCCCCGAAGAGCCCCAGTCGGATCAGGAAGGATCGGCCACCCATGGCTGAAGTCTAACGCTGGCGCGGCAGCTTGAGGGATCTGTCCG
>RGEP01000402.1 GCA_009918225.1 Betaproteobacteria bacterium
GACGTCATCACCGGCAAGACGCGACCCGACGCCGGCACCGCCTTCTTTGGGTCCACCATCGACCTCTTGAAGCTGCGCGAGAACGAGATCGCGCAGGCCGGCATCGGCCGCAAGTTTCAAAAGCCCACGGTCTACGAGCCCCTGTCGGTCTTGGAAAACCTGGAGCTGTCGCTCAAGGCCGATCGGCGCGTGCGCTCGTCATTGGGTTCGCGCCTGAGCGGCGAACAGGTGGACAAACTCGACGCGATGCTCAGCCGCATCCACTTGCGCGGCGAAGCGGGCCGCGAAGCCGGCCTCTTGTCGCATGGCCAGAAACAGTGGCTGGAGATTGGCATGCTGCTCATGCAAGACCCGGCCTTGCTGTTGCTGGATGAGCCAGTGGCCGGCATGACCGATGAGGAAACCGAGCGCACCGCCGAGCTCTTCCTGAGCCTGCAGGGCGAACACAGCCTCGTGGTGGTGGAGCACGACATGCACTTCGTGGAGCAGCTCACCCAGGGCCACCGCACGGTTACCGTGTTGCACGAGGGCAGCGTGCTGGCCGAGGGCACCCTGGCCACGGTGCAGGCCAACCCCCAGGTGGTGGAGGTGTACCTTGGCCGCTGAGCTTCGGGCCCAGGGCCTGCACCAGTACTACGGCGGCTCGCACACCCTGCGGGGTGTGGACCTGACCGTGGCCCCCGGCCAGATCACGGTGGTCTTGGGCCGCAACGGTGTGGGCAAAACCACCCTGCTCAAGTCCCTGATGGGCGTGGTGGGGCTGCGCGAGGGCCGGGTGGACTGGCAAGGGCAGGACATCAGCCGCTTGCCGCCGCATGCACGGGCACGCGCGGGCCTGGGCTATGTGCCGCAGGGCCGTGAAATCTTCGGGCGCTTGACCGTGATGGAGAACCTGCAGATGGGCCTGTCGGCCGCGCCGCGCGGCGCACCCCTGCCGCCGCAAATCTTCGAGCTCTTCCCAGTCTTGCAACAAATGCGCGACCGGCGCGGTGGAGACCTCTCGGGCGGGCAGCAGCAACAGCTGGCCATCGGGCGCGCGCTGGCGGGCCGGCCTTCGCTGCTGATGCTCGATGAGCCCACCGAAGGCATCCAGCCCAGCGTCATCAAGGACATCGGCCGGGTCTTGCGCCGGCTGGCCCAACAGGGCTTGGACGGCCAGCCGATGGCGGTGTTGCTCGTGGAACAGTACTACGACTTCGCCGCTGAATTGGCCGACCGCTATGTGGTGCTGGAGCGAGGCCGCGTGATTGCGCAGGGCTTGGGGGCCGACATGGCGCGCGACGGCGTCAAGGCCATGATGGCCATCTGAAACGGGCGCCCTACAGACGCCACAAGCGCGGCTGGCTCGCTGCGGTGTTCCACAGCGCCTGGTGCCAAGCCTGTCGAACCTGCTGGAACCGTTCGAACACCGGCTCGACCCGGTGCGCCAAGGCGCGCAGCACCACCACCTGGTCATTGGGGCTCGTGACGCCATGGGCATGCAGCGCCGCACCTTCGCTGGCCATGGCCTGCAGGGCCGCTTCCTGTAGCGCTTGGCGCTGCGCATCGGTCCAGGCAGAGCCGCTGGCGCACCACAGGCTGGCCACCACCGGCTGCCCATCCAGGCCCAAGGCGGATTCG
>RGEP01000403.1 GCA_009918225.1 Betaproteobacteria bacterium
CTCCCTTAGCAGGGGAGCACCTTCGGCCTCTCGGTCACAGCCCCAAAACGAGCGCGATTCTAGCGCCTAAAAGCCTGCAGGCCGTCAGGCCGGCTGCGATTCCTGGTCGAGTTCAAAGGCCCGGTGCAGTGCGCGCACCGCGAGCTCCATGTACTTCTCATCAATCACCACCGAGGTCTTGATCTCGCTGGTGCTGATCATCTGAATGTTGATGCCCTCATCGCTGAGCGTGCGGAACATCTTGGCAGCCACACCGACGTGGCTCTTCATGCCCACGCCCACGATCGACACCTTGCTGATCCGGGCATCGCCGTCCACCACAGCCGCACCCACAGACGGCGCCACCGAGCTGCGCAGCAGGTCCAAGACGCGCGCATGGTCATTGCGGGGCACGGTGAAGGAAAAATCCGTCTTGCCGTCACGCGACACGTTCTGGATGATCATGTCCACGTCGATATTGGCCTGGGCCACAGGTCCCAGGATTTGGAAGGCAATGCCGGGCTTGTCGGGAACGCCCTGCACGGTCACCTTGGCTTCGTCACGGTTGAAGGCAATGCCCGACACCACAGCTTTTTCCATCTTCTCGTCTTCCTCGAAAGTGATCAGCGTGCCCGAGCGGGCCTCTTCCTCGATGTTGATGTCCCAGGGGGTGAAGCTGGACAACACGCGCAGGGGTACGCGGTACTTGCCTGCAAACTCGACCGATCGGATCTGCAGCACCTTGGAGCCCAGGCTGGCCATCTCCAGCATTTCCTCAAAGCTCACCGTGTGCAGGCGTCGCGCCTCGGGCACCACGCGCGGATCGGTGGTGTACACGCCGTCCACATCGGTGTAGATCAAGCATTCGTCGGCTTTGAGCGCAGCGGCCACCGCCACAGCCGAAGTGTCGGATCCACCGCGGCCCAGCGTCGTCAAGTGGCCCTGCCCGTCGATGCCCTGGAAGCCGGTGATGATCACCACCTTGCCCGCATCCAGATCAGCGCGCACGCGCTCATCGTCAATGCTCTCGATGCGGGCCTTGGTGTAGGCACTGTCGGTCTTGATGGGCACTTGCCAGCCCGTGTAGCTCACAGCCGGCATGCCTTCAGCTTGGAGGGCCAAGGCCAGCAGACCCACAGACACCTGCTCGCCGGTGCAGGCGATCATGTCCAGTTCCCGCTGCGATTCGGGCGTCACCTGGGACGGTTGCACCTCTTTGGCCAAGCCCAGAAGGCGGTTGGTTTCCCCGCTCATGGCCGAGGGCACCACCACCATCTGGTGGCCGGCACGGGCCCACTTGGCCACACGCTTGGCCACATTCCGAATGCGCTCGGTCGACCCCATGGAGGTGCCGCCGTACTTGTGAACTATCAAGGCCATGGTGCTGGAGCCAGGTCGAATCAGGTAAAACCATGCATTCTAAGGGTGAAGAGCGCCCTCCGGCCAGTCGCCTGGCCCGGCCGCGTCGCCCGTCCACTCCAACAGCCACCCCCCGGCAACCCGCGGAACACGGGCATCCCAGCCCAAACCTGGCACCCACAGCAAGGTCCCCTGGGTGTCGGCGACCACGGGGCCCATACGGTCCCAAGCCGCCACTGCCTGCGACTGAAACTGCTTCTTCAGCGAACGAGCGGTTGCGCC
>RGEP01000404.1 GCA_009918225.1 Betaproteobacteria bacterium
GGGCAGCATGCAAACCACGCAGAACGCCTTGGACGTGGCCATTCAGGGCGACGGTTACTTCCAGATTCTGCAGCCCGACGGGACGATCGCCTACACGCGTGACGGCAGCTTCAAGCTGTCGGCTACAGGCCAGCTGGTGACGGCCAATGGCGCCCTGCTGCAGCCTGAAATAGCCATTCCTCAAAACGCGGCCAGCGTGACCATCGGAGCCGACGGTACGGTATCCATCACCGCTTTCGGCGGCGGCGGCACCCGAAACATCGGCCAGGTTCAGATTGCTCGCTTTTTCAACTCAGCCGGTTTGCAGCCCATTGGCCAGAACCTGCTGAAGGAAACGACGGCCAGCGGTGCGCCGCAGGTTCAGCGCCCTGGGCTTGCCGGTGCTGGCAGCCTGATGCAGGGCGCCCTGGAGGCCTCCAACGTCAACGTGGTGGAGGAAATGGTCAACATGATCGAGACCCAGCGGGCCTACGAGATCAACTCCAAGGCCATCTCGGCGGCTGACGGCATGTTGCGCTTCTTGAACAACAACATGTAAGGCGCAGCCATGAAGCTCTTGCTTTCTCTCTTGGCCGTGGCTGCTTTTTGCAGCGCTTGCGCCGCCGTCGACCCGGTTCCCATGCCGCCACCGCGATTCGCAGCGGTGCAACCGCCCGAGCCCCAAATGGCCCGTGCTGCCACCGGCTCCATCTACAACAGCGTGCAAAGCGACAACATGTTCGGCCGTGGGCGCAACTTCCAAGTGGGGGATGTGATCACGGTGCTCCTGGATGAACGCACACAGGGTTCACGGTCGACCAGCACCAACGTTTCTCGTGAAGCCAAGAACAACATCGTGCCTTCTGGTGTGTCCACGGTGCTGGGGAACATCAAGGGCATTCCACAGGGCTTGAACTTCAACGACTCCTCCAACAAGTCCTCCGGAACAGGTTCCGCTGACCAGACTGCCACGCTGACCGGTTCGCTGGCGGTGAGCGTGGTGGAGGTGCTGCCCAACGGCAATCTGGTCGTTCGCGGTGAAAAACAGCTCTCGATGTCTGAAGGCAGCGAGGTGATCCAGGTCTCTGGCGTGATTCGCCCGGCTGATGTGTCGCCCAACAACACCGTGTTGTCACGCCGCTTGGCGCATTCACAGATTGCCTACCGCGGCTCGGGTGACCTGGCCGCGGCCAGCAGCCCAGGATGGGGCACCAAGTTCCTCAACCGTGTGTGGCCCTTCTGAGCGCGCACGATGCTGATTTCGAATTCCCGTTACCTGACCGCTCACGCCCCGACCAGGACGCCTTCATGAACTCCCTATTCTTTCGCGCATTGGCATGGAGCCTGTTGGTGGCCATGGGATTCCTGGCGGCACCGGCGAAGGCAGACCGGGTCAAGGACCTGGCGCAGGTGGCTTCGGTGCGCACCAACCAGCTGATCGGCTACGGCATCGTGGTGGGTCTGCAGGGCACGGGCGACGGCTCTGACATCACCTTCACCATTCAAAGCGTGAAGGCCATGCTCAACCGCATGGGGGTGAGTGTGGACTCGCCCCTGTCTGACTTTGAGACAGCCCTGTCGGGTGGTGCGAAGCTGGAGCTTCGCAACACGGCCGCGGTCATGGTGACCGCTGAGCTGCC
>RGEP01000405.1 GCA_009918225.1 Betaproteobacteria bacterium
CGGGCTCGAAGGTATCGGTCAGGGCCCGGTTGCGCAGCTGCCCTCCGCTGAGGTTGCGCCGGTCAGACGGGTCATAGCTGGGGTAATTGGCCAGGGCCAGTACTTCACCGGTTTGCACGTCCAGGACGACCACGCTGCCAGCCTGTGCCCGGTGTTGGTGCACCGCTTCACGCACGCGCTGATAGGCAAAGAACTGCACCTTGGCATCGATGGACAACTGAATGTCGTCGCCATGCAGCGGGTCCACGGCGTCGCCCAGGTCTTCCACGGTGCGGCCGGTGCGGTCCCGAATGACCATGCGCGAGCCGTTGCGCCCCAGCAGCCGGTCGTGGAAAGCCAGCTCAATGCCCTCCTGCCCCTGGTCGTCTGCGTTGGTGAAGCCCACCACATGCGCGGCGGCTTCGCTTTCCGGGTATCGGCGCTGGTACTCACGCAGCTCGGCCACGCCCTTGATCTTCAGGGCCTTGACCTCATGCCACAGGGCCATGTCGACATGGCGGCGCAGCCAAACAAAGCGGCTGTTTTCATCGGCCACACGCCGCTGCAGTTCGGCCAAGGGCATCTTCAAGGTTTGGGCCAAAGCCTTGAGCTGCTCGGGGCTGGCCTGCAACTCCTTGGGGTCGGCCCAGATCGAGGGCATGGCCACGCTGCTGGCCAGCGTGGTGCCATTGCGGTCCAAGATGCGGCCACGGCTGGCCGGCAGGGGTACGGTGTGGGCGTAACGCTTTTCGCCCTCGAGTTGGTAGAAGTCGGTACCGATGATCTGGATATAGACCGCGCGGCCCACCAGCACACAGGCGCCCAAGCCGCACAAAGCCACCAGAAAGTGGCCGCGCCACAAAGGCGTCTTGGAGGCCAACAAGGGGCTGTTGCTGTAGACCACGCCCCGGGCACCTGCGCGCTGCGCGGCCTTGCGCTTGAAGGGGTTCCAGGCCATCAGCGCTGGCCTCCCGTTGGGGCTTGGGCACCCGATGCGCGGGCGGCCTCCGCCGTGTCTGCCGCAGCCTGGGAGCGGCGCGGTGCATCGCTCACATACTGCGTGACCTGCGGGCTGATCGGCGCCATTTGCAGGCGGTCGCGGGCCAAGCGCTCCACCCGCAGGTTGGTGGCCTGCGCCTGTCGTTCGGCCATGAGCCGGGCGTGGTCAGATTCCAATCGCGCCAGTTCGGCCTTGGCCCGCTCAATCTCTGCGAACAAGCGGCGCGATTCATAAGCGGTTTGAACCAAGGCCAAGGCACTGGCCACCAGCGCCAACAACAGCACCACGTTGAGGCGGGTCATGCGGCCGCTCCAGCCGGCGCAGCCATGCGCTGCGCCACGCGCAGGATGGCCGAACGCGAACGCGGGTTGGCGCGCACCTCCTCTTCGGATGGCCGAATCCGGCCCAAGGCTTGCAAACGCATGGCCTTGGGCGGTGCGAGCAGTGCACGCCGGTCCACCACCTCGCGGCTTTCGCGGGCGATGAACTGCTTGACGATGCGGTCTTCCAGGGAATGGAAGCTGATCACGGCCAGTCGTCCTTCGGGTGCCAGGAGGTCGAGCGCGGCGGCTAGGCCTTGCTCGAGCTCCTCAAGCTCTGCGTTGACTTGAATCCGAAGAGCCTGAAATGTGCGCGTTGC
>RGEP01000406.1 GCA_009918225.1 Betaproteobacteria bacterium
CCAGAAGCTGCGGAAGACCTCATAGGGCCAGTCGGCCTCGCCCCGCTCGGCCGCCAAGATCGCGCCTTCGGCCACGAAGGGCAGTGAGCTGGCCAACGGCTTGACGCCCTCACCGCTGCGCCGCACGATGTGCGAAGCGCTGATTTGTCCCGGATGGGTCAGGCCGGCTGCCTGCACCAGCTCTTGCAAGGCCTCCAGCGTGTGCAGGTGAAAGCGCCACACGCGGTCGGTCTTGTCGGCCACCACCAGCGCCTTTTGCCGGTCGGGGTCTTGGGTGGCCACGCCCGTGGGGCAGGCCCCGGTGTGGCAGCTTTGCGATTGAATGCAGCCCAAGGCGAACATGAAGCCGCGTGCCGCGTTGCACCAGTCCGCGCCCAAGGCCATCATGCGGGCGATGTCGAAGGCGCTGACCACCTTGCCCGCGCAGCCGATCTTGATGCGGTCCCGCAAGCCCAGGCCCACCAGGGTGTTGTGCACCAGCAGCAGGCCTTCTTGCAGCGGGGCGCCCATGTGGTCGGTGAACTCCAACGGTGCTGCGCCCGTGCCACCCTCGGCGCCATCGACCACGATGAAGTCGGGCGTGAGACCCGTGGCCTGCATGGCCTTGCAGATGCCAAACCACTCCCAAGGCTGGCCGATGCACAGCTTGAAGCCCACGGGCTTGCCGCCCGACAGGGTGCGCAGCCGCTCCACGAAAAGCAACAGCTCACGCGGCGTTGAAAACGCGCTGTGGGCAGCCGGGCTCACACAATCCTGGCCGACGGGCACCCCGCGCGCCTGCGCAATCTCGGGTGTCACCTTGGGACCGGGCAGGACACCACCATGGCCCGGCTTGGCCCCCTGCGACAGCTTGATCTCGATCATCTTCACCTGTGGATCGCGCGCGTTCTCAACGAATCGCTCCTGATCGAGCCTTCACCCGTGTCGTGCGCGAAGTTGCCCTTGCGCGCGCCACCATTGAGCGCGCGTATCGCATTGGCCGACAGGGCTCCAAAGCTCATGGCTGAGATGTTGAAAACGCTGGCGCTGTAGGGCTGGGTGCAGCTGCTGCCGCCCTTGCCGATGTCCACCCGAAAGTCATGGTCGGGTACCACCGTCGGCTTGAGCGAATGGTTGATCCATTCATAGCCCTGGGCGTGTACATCCAACTGCGTGCCGAAGGGGCGCTTGTCGCCCTCGCCCTTGGCGCGTTGGTACACCAAGGAGCGCTGTTGCCGTGAAAACGGCGCCGCGTCGTTGTCGGCCTCCAGAAAGTACTGCCGGATTTCCGGGCGGATGTACTCAAACAGAAAGCGCATGTGCCCGATGAGCGGGTAGTTGCGCAAAATGGCGCGCTTGGTCTGCCGCACGTCGCGCCAGCCCTGCACCCCACCGGCCAGGCCCACGGCCGCCACCCACCACCAAGCGCTGCCCTGGCCCGCAAGGGCCCAGAACAAGCCGGCCACGCCGGCCAGGCTGAACAGCAGCCAAGTGGAATAGCGCAGGGGCATCCAGCCATCGATCATCGCCAGCATTCGGGGCATCGTGTCCTCCATTGGGGCGCCGTGCACGGGCCCCTGCTCCCAGGTCGGCGCAGAATAGAAGCAAGCACGCAGCCCGACAACAGGGTCACCCTGGGC
>RGEP01000407.1 GCA_009918225.1 Betaproteobacteria bacterium
GGCGGCAAAGCGGTTCGCTTCGATGAAGACGATGTGCGCGCCGATCAGGTGGTCGCCCTCGTCGAGGTCCACCGCGATGATGCCGGCCTTGCGCGGGTTGCTGAATTCATCCAGCGCCGTCTTCTTCACCGTGCCCAGGGCGGTGGTCATGAACACATAGTGGTCGCCCGGGAAGGAGCGGAACTCGCCCGTCAAGGGCAGCACCACGTTGACCTTCTCGCCGTCGGCCAGCGGGAACATGTTCACGATGGGCTTGCCGCGGCTGGCGCGGCCGCCTTGCGGCACTTCCCACACCTTGAGCCAATACACGCGGCCGCGGTTGGAGAAACACAAGATCCAGTCGTGGGTATTGGCAATGAAGAGCTGGTCGACCCAGTCGTCTTCCTTGGTGGCGGTGGCCTGCTTGCCGCGGCCGCCGCGCTTTTGCGCGCGGTACTCCGACAGGGGCTGGCTCTTGATGTAGCCGCTGTGGCTGAGCGTGACCACCATGTCGGTGGGCGTGATCAGGTCTTCGGTGCCCAGTTCCTGCACATTGTGTTCAATGACACTGCGCCGGGCGCCCACCTTGGTTTGACCAAACTCTTGTTTGAGGGCGGTGAGCTCTTCGGAAATGATGAAGGTCACGCGCTCGGCCTTGGACAGGATGTCCAGCAGGTCGGCGATTTGCGCCATCACGTCCTTGTACTCGCCGATCACCTTGTCCTGCTCCAGGCCGGTCAGGCGCTGCAGGCGCATCTGCAGAATTTCCTGGGCTTGGTCGTCGCTCAAGCGGTACAGCCCGTCGGGCTGAAGGCCATAAGACCGGGGCAGACCCTCGGGGCGATAGGCCTCGCGGCCCCCGGCCGTGTCGGCCTCGGCGCGGGCCAACATTTCGCGCACCAGTGAAGAGTCCCAGCTCTTGCTCATCAGCGCAGCCTTGGCTGCCGGCGGCGTGGGGCTGGTCTTGATGGTCTCAATGAACTCGTCGATGTTGGCCAGGGCCACGGCCAGACCTTCGAGCACATGGCCGCGTTCGCGGGCCTTGCGCAGCTCGAACACGGTGCGCCGCGTCACCACTTCGCGGCGGTGTTCCAAGAAGATCTGCAGCAGGTCTTTGAGGTTGCACAGCTTGGGTTGGCCGTCGATCAGGGCCACCATGTTGATGCCGAAGCTGTCCTGCAGCTGGGTCTGCTTGTACAGGTTGTTGAGCACCACCTCGGGCACTTCGCCGCGCTTGAGCTCAATGACCACGCGCATGCCGGACTTGTCCGACTCGTCCTGGATGTGGCTGATGCCTTCGAGCTTCTTGTCGCGCACCAATTCGGCCATGCGCTCCAACAGGCTCTTCTTGTTCACCTGATAGGGAATCTCGTCGACGATGATGGCCTGGCGCTGGCCGCGGTCGATGTCTTCAAAGTGGGTTTTGGCCCGCATCACCACCTTGCCGCGCCCGGTGCGGTAGCCCTCGCGCACGCCGTTGAGGCCATAAATGATGCCGGCGGTGGGGAAGTCCGGTGCCGGCACGATCTCCATCAGCTCTTCGATGGTCGCGCCTTCGTTCTTCAACAGGTGCAGGCAGGCGTCCACCACCTCGTTGAGGTTGTGCGGGGG
>RGEP01000408.1 GCA_009918225.1 Betaproteobacteria bacterium
CTTGTTGGTGAGCTGTGAACCTTGCGCCTGCATCACGGCCGGCGAGGTGTAGTTCTCGCTGGCGATCAGCTCGATGTGTTCTTCCTGGCGGCGGTTTTCAGCTTGCACCACCGACCACAGTTCAGGGTCGACCAGGGCCAGGGTAGAGGTGTTGCGGTCAAACATGGGGGCGAATCTCGTCTGGGTGAAGGGGGCCGCGGTGGGTCTGGTTTAGACCCACGCGATGCCCAGGCGCACGGCTGATTGCGACGGCACATGGCCCGCACCCGCGCTTCACGGTGTTGACACCTCGGCAAAGCCCAGGGCGGGCTTGCCTATCGCCAGTCACGCGGTATGCCCATTTTAGCCGGCACCCAAGCCGGCCGGTGGGCTCAGCGCTCTTCGCGCAGCAGGGCGACCTTGGCCAAACCGGCCGCAGCAGAGGCCGGGGCGCTGGGGTGGGTGATGTTGTGGGGCACTGCCTTGCCCTGCGCCACCTGCTGAAGGGCCCGGTGTTCGGCCAAGACCTTTTGGCTGTAGCCGTTGTCATCGCCCTCGGGGTGGGTCACGCCCACATAGCAGCGCAAGCCCTCTTCCAGGCCGCCGTTGCGTGCCACGCAATCACGCAGCACCTGCACGCCCACCCGCAAGTTGGCCACAGGGTCAAACGCGGCATGGGCCCCGCCAAAGGCCTGGTACTTGTCGTCATGGATGCGCTTCATGACCTGCATCAGGCCCTGCGCGCCCATCGTGCTTTGGGCAAACGGGTTGAAGGACGATTCCACCGCCACCACGGCCAGGATCAGCGTGGGCTCAAGCTTGCCTCGGGCACCCAGGGCCCAGGATTCTTGAACCAGGCGCGACACCGGCTCCAGGGCAACCCGGTAGCGCCGGGCCAACCAGTTCGCCACGGCCGCCTGTTCGCGGCTCAGCCGCTCGGGCTCCAGGGCGGTGGCCCGCTTGCTGGCCTGCGGTTCGGCCAAGGCAGCCAGCAGGTTGCCGTCTTGTTCAGCCCGCTGCTCCAGGCGCTCCTGCAGCCAGCCCAGGGCGAAGGATTCGACTCGGTCGCGCACATCTTCGGTGCCGCCCATGAAGATCAGGCCGCCCACCACGGCCAAGCCCAGCAGGGCCAAGGTGTTGTGGCTGACTTCGAGCAGGCCGTGGCCCACATCTCGTGCGAACACGGTCAGTCCGTCGCGCAGGACGATCAGCTGTGTGGTCAGGCGCGCCCAGGCGCCTTCAGGGGCGTTCATGGTGACTCCCAACCTAGTATTAACCCTTAATTCTAGCACGCCTGCTCCAAAGTCGAGGGGCGGGTAACCTCGGCCCATGCACTACCGCGACCTGCGCGATTTCATCGCCCAACTCGAATCCCAGGGTGAGCTGCGCCGCATCGCAGCCCCCGTGGACCCGCACCTGGAAATGACGGCCCTCAGCGACCGCAGCCTGCAGTCGGGCGGTCCCGCCTTTTTGTTCGAACGCCCGGAGGGCCGCGGGCGCCGCTGGTCGATACCCGCCCTGACCAATCTGTTTGGCACCACCCGCCGGGTGGCCCTGGGCATGGGGGCCAACAACCTGGCCGAACTGCGTGACGTGGGCCGCCTCTTGGCC
>RGEP01000409.1 GCA_009918225.1 Betaproteobacteria bacterium
ACCACCGGGTACAGGTGCAGGTAGGCGTTGGTGATGTTGATCGCCAGGTGCCCGTCGGGCGTCAGGTGGCGGGCGTAGATGGCAAAGGCCTCACGCGTGAGCAGGTGGATGGGCACGGAGCCCCCCGTGAACGCATCCAGCACGATCACGTCGTAGCGCTTGTCTGCCGGCAACTGTTCCATGCGCAGCCTTGCGTCGCCCAGGAGGATGTTCTTTTCGTGGGCCTTGCACGAAGACAGGTTGTCGAACCAACGCTGCGCAATGCGCACCGCCTCGGGGTTGATCTCGTAGAGGTCGTAGCGGTCAGTCTCTCGGGCGTAGTTGGCCAGCGTCCCGGCCCCAAGCCCGATCAGGGCCACCGACGCACTCGGTTTGCGGCTCATTACCCACTGCAGAGTCTGCCCGATGCCGCTGTCGCGCGCGTAGTAGGTGGTGGGTTCATGCCGACGGTCGGGCGAGAGGAACTGCTGACCATGGGTGACGTTGCCGCTGAAGAAGGCGCGCTCGTCCTTGTGGGGCTCGCCCGGATACCGCATCTCGGTCACGGTGACGGTGCCGTAGAAGTTTCGGGCCTGATCCAGCAGGACTTCGCTGTACTCGGCCGTTCTCACCTCACGCCATGACCAGGGATTCATCAGATGCCAAAGTAGGCCGACCATGGCGAGCGCGACTGCGGCACCAGCCGCGCGCCTTGCCTTGCTCCAGTCGCGCACCGCCTGTGTTGAGACCGGCCGGAACAGGACGATGGCCGCCACGACCGTCGCCAGCACCAGCGCCAGAAGCCACTCGTGATAGTCGTCGAACCAGTTCGTGGCCACCAGGGTGACAAACAGTCCCCCACAGGCCCCACCCACGGACATGCACAGGTAGAACTCGGTGAGTCGCCCCGGTTCGCTCGGCCGACGCCGGTAGAGCTCGCCGTGGCACAGCAGGCACACCGCGAACAGCAAGGCGTAGTGCAACCAGCGCAGTTCGTTGACTCCGTAGTCCCAGTCCCACCCGAACCAACTCGGGATGTCGCGGAAGCCGGCCGTGGCGGCGATCAAGGCCAGCGAGCACAGTGCCACCAGGCGGGGGCGGTACCAGCGCGGGTTGTCGAAGGTGAAGATGAAGGTCAGCAGGTACAGGCTCAGCGTGGTGATCCACAAGCGGGGCTCTGGTGCGATGTCATGGCTGATCTGGTCGGTGGCGGCGATGAAGATCAGGGAGGCCAAGGCCGGCAGCGCCACCCAGGACGCCCGGCGCAGGGCGCCAACGGGCGGCCGCGCTGGATCAGCCGCCTTGGTGGCTGCCTCGGGGGCCGCCTCAGAAGGCGCCACCTGCGGCGCGGCGGCTTGCCCGAAACCCAGGGCCACGGGCAGGCACATCAAGGCAAACGCCCAGTAGCCCGCTGTCCACAGACCGGCCATCTGCTGCAGATCCAGCCACGGCTCCAACACATAGGGGAAGGACAGCAAGGCCAAGAAGGACCCGATGTTGGACAGGGCGTAGAGCCTGAATACCGAATGCGCGTGCGGGGTGCGGGTGAACCAATGCTGAAGGAGCGGTCCGGTGGTGGCCAGGTAGAAGTAGGGCAGCCCCACGCTCACC
>RGEP01000410.1 GCA_009918225.1 Betaproteobacteria bacterium
TGATCAAGTCGGGTGAGTTGGCCAAGCTGTACGACAAGTGGTTCATGCAGCCGATCCCCCCGGCCAACACCGCCCTGCGCCTGCCGGCGTCCGATGCCACCAAGGCCGCCTGGGCCGAGCCCAACGACCGGCCGATGGAAGCCTACGCCAAGCGCTGATCTGGCACCTGGGTGGCCCGCCGCGGCCGCCCTGGTGGACCTGGCGATCAGCCTACAAGCCCGGCTTGGTGCCGGGCTTTTTTGTGCCTGCTTCATCGTGGACAACCCGCGTGTGCCAGGCCCATGGCCGCGGCTATAGTCCGGCGCAAACAAGGGAACGCACGTGGCCACTTGGGATTGGCAGGTCTTCTGCCGCGACACCGTCACCGGCGAGCAGCAAAGCGGCTGCTTTGGCCAGGGGGGCGAGATCACTTACCTCGACTGGATGCTGTCGGCTTGGGGCTGGACGCTGTCGGTGGCCAGCTTGGCCCTGGTGGTGGCGCTGGTGGTGGGTTCGCTCATGGGCATTGCCCGCACCACCCCATCGCGGGCTGCCGTCTACTTCGGCAATGCCTGGACCGAGCTGTTTCGCAACATCCCTTTGTTGGTGCAGATTTTTCTGTGGTACCACGTGATCCCGTCCTTGATCACGCCGCTGCGCGAGGTGCCCAGCTTTGTGCTGGTGGTGCTGGCGCTGGGCTTCTTCACGAGTGCGCGCATTTCCGAGCAGGTCAAGGCCGGCATCCAGAGCATCCCGCGAGGCCAGCTCTACGCGGGCTTGGCCGTGGGCCTGAGCCTGCCGCAAACCTACCGCTATGTGCTGCTGCCGGTGGCCTTCCGGGTGGTGATCCCGCCGCTGACCAGTGAATCGATGAACATCGTGAAGAACTCGTCGGTGGCCTTTGCGGTGTCGATCGCCGAGCTGACGCTGTTTGCGCTGCAGGCCCAGGAAGAAACCTCGCGCGGTATTGAGATCTATTTGGCGGTCACGGGTGCGTACTTCGTGTCCGCCTTTGCGGTGAACCGGGTGGCGCTGTTCATCGAGCAGCGGGTGCAGATTCCCGGCACCTTGGGCGCTGCGCGGTGAGGGGCCTTGCATGACGCTGGACTTCACCTTCCTCACCTGGCAACTGTTGTCGAGCTATGTGCTCAAGGGCCTGATCTTTTCCATCCAGCTCACCCTGGTGGCCATGATCGGGGGAATAGCCCTGGGCACGGTCATTGCACTCATGCGCCTGTCGGGAAAGCCTTGGCTGGCCGTGCCGGCAGCGGCCTATGTGAACACGCTGCGCTCGATTCCATTGGTGATGGTGATCCTGTGGTTCTTCCTGCTGATTCCCTTGGTCACGGGCAAACCGCTGGGGGCCGAATGGTCGGCCGTGATCACCTTTACCGTCTTCGAGGCCGCCTACTATTCCGAGATCATGCGTGCAGGCATCCAAAGCGTGCCCAAGGGGCAGGTGCACGCGGGCTATGCGGTGGGGATGAGCTATGGCCAAACGATGCAACTCATCGTGCTGCCGCAGGCCTTTCGCAACATGCTGCCGGTGCTGCTGACGCAGACCATCATCCTGTTTCAGGAC
>RGEP01000042.1 GCA_009918225.1 Betaproteobacteria bacterium
GGTCTTGGTCATGGCGGGATCGTGCACATGATGCTTCCATACATTTCTGTATGGAAATGCGAGAAAACCCTGATTAACCTACTGAACACCGTACTTAAGATTCAGAATCAAACATACACAACTGTACGGGAGCGGCGGCGGACTTCGGTCTGTGGCCACAGGAGGACGGCTGACCGTGGAACGAGCATTTGACGACCCTCTTGATCTGAGGCCACCGGCCACGCAATGTGAACGCCGTTCCGATGGCAGCTTCATCCTGCGCTCGCCCCATGCGCTGCCGCAGCCGGTGCGTTGCGTGGGGGAGTGGTTGCAAGACTGGGCCCAGCGCACGCCCGACGCGGTGGCCTTTGCCGAGCGGGTATCGCCACAGGCCTGGAACGAGCTGACCTGGGCCCAGACCCGTGAGCGGGTGGGGCGCTTGGCGCAAGCCTTGTTGGACCTGCAGCTTGCGCAAGACGATCCGGTGGTGGTCCTGTCAGACAACTCGCTGCATCACCTGTTGCTGATGTTGGCCTGCCTGCAGGTGGGCCGCGCGGTGTGCACCGTCTCCAGCGCCTACAGCCGCCTCAGCCAAGACCACGCCAAGGTCACCAGCATCCTCAAGACGCTTCGGCCGGGCTTGGTGTACGCCGACAACGCGCAGGTGTACGGGCCGGCCATTCGGGCGGCGCAGGCCGCTGGCTTGAACATGCCGGTGCTGCTCAGCCACGGAGCCGCGGACCTGCCGGGTGCCTTGGTGTTTGACGAGCTGGCCGCCACCGTTGAAACACCGGCGGTGATGCAGGCCTTTGCTCGTATCACCCCCGACACCGTGGCCAAGTACCTGTTGACCTCGGGCTCCACCGGCATGCCCAAGGTGGTGATCAACACCCACCGCATGCTGTGCGCCAACCAAGAGATGCTGGCCAGCGCCTGGCTTTTCTTGGAGCATGAAAAGCCAGTGGTCGTGGACTGGTTGCCCTGGAGCCATACCTTTGGCGGCAACCACAACCTGCACATCGTGATGCGCAACGGCGGTACCTTGGTCATCGATGAAGGCCGCCCTGCGCCGGGTTTGGTCGAGAAGTCTTTGGCCAACCTCGTGAAGTGGAAACCCACCCTGTACTTCAACGTGCCGCGAGGGCTCGACCTGATCCTGCCGCTTCTGGAGGCCGACCCCGAGGCTGCCCGCGCCTTCTTCAGCCGCCTGCGCATGGTGTTCTACGCCGGTGCGGGCATGCCGCAGGCCACCTGGGACCGGCTGCAGGCGCTGTCGCGCCGGGTGCGCGGACAAGACTTGTGGTTGACCACCTCGTGGGGTGCAACGGAAACCGCACCGGCCATCACCCTGGCCCACTTCCGCTTGGAGCGTGCCGGCAACATTGGCATTCCCCTGCCCGGGGTGGACCTCAAGTTCGTGCCCAATGGCGGCAAGCTGGAAATGCGGGTGCGGGGCATCAATGTGTTTCCGGGCTACCGGCATGCGCCCGAACTCACCGCACAGGCCTTCGATGAGGAAGGCTACTACTGCATTGGGGATGCCGGACTGCTGGTCGACGACGAGCATCCGGAGAAGGGCATCATCTTCAACGGGCGGGTGGCCGAGGACTTCAAGCTCACCACGGGCACTTGGGTGTCGGTGGGAACGCTCAGGCTGAAGTTGGTCTCGGCCCTTGCGCCCTGGGCGCAGGATGCCGTCATCACCGGCCACGACCGTGACGAAGTCGGGGCCTTGATCTTTCCCAGCGCGGCCGCTGCGGCTTTGCCGCCCACAACGCTGCAAGACCACATCAAGACCGCGCTGAAGGCCCTGAAGGCAGAGGGCGGCGGCTCGTCTCAGGTGCCCATGCGCGCCCTGGTTCTGGGTGACCCGCCGAGCGCCGATGGTGGTGAGATCACCGACAAGGGCTACATCAACCAACGGGCGGTGCTCACCCGCCGAGCCCCCTTGGTGCAGGCCTTGTACGAAGGAGGAGCCGGCGTGATCACCTTGAAGTGACGCGCCCCTTCCTCCACGATCAACCCTGCGGCCCGTTCATCGCGAACCGATCCTCCACTGGGCCCATCCCATGAGCCCGTTCAAACCGAAGCCCTGCTGACCATGACCCAAGGCCTCTTTCAACGCTTCGAAGGCGTTTACATCCTCGACGGCCTGCGCACGCCCATGGTCGACTACATGGGCGCCTTCGCAGACGCCAACCCCATCGACCTGGGCATCGCCGCTGCGCGGGCGGTGCTTGAACACGCACAGATGCCGGCCACCCAAGTGGACTCGGTCCTGGCTGGCAATATGGCCCCTGGCGGCTTCGACCAGTTCTATGTGCCCCGCCATATTGGTTTGTATGCCGGCGTGCCGATTCAGGTGCCCGCGCTGATGGTGCAACGCATCTGCGGCACGGGCTTCGAGTTGTTTCGACAGGCGGCCGAGCAGATGGTCACCGGCGGGGCCAGCACCGCGCTGCTGGTGGGCACCGAGTCCATGACCCGCAACCCGATTGCGGCCTTTGACCACCGTGGCGGCTTTCGGCTGGGAGCGCCGGTGGCCTTCAAGGACTACATGTGGGAAGCCTTGAACGATCCGGCGGCCGTGTCGATGATCATGACCGCGGAGAATCTGGCCAAGCAATACGGCATCACCCGGGCCGAGGTCGATGCCTTTGCGGCTCGCTCCTTCGAGCGCGCCTTGGCCGCACAGGAAAGCGGTTGGTTGGCCGGCGAAATCGCACCGGTGGAAGAGGCGGTCTTCGAGTTGGCCGGATACAAGGCCCGTCGCCTGAAGCTGGCGGGCAAGCACAAGCGTGCCGAGCGGGACACCCATCCGCGCCCCACCACGGTCGACGTGCTCTCGGGCTTGCGCACCGTGTTTCCCGATGGTGTGCAAACCGGCGGCAACAGCTCGGCCCTGACCGATGCGGCTGCTGCGGCTGTGGTGGCGCGTGCCGATGCGGCGCAGGCGTGGCAGCAGCGCACCGGTCGTTCGCCCCTGGGGCGCGTGGCGGCTGCGGCGGTGGTGGGGGTGCCACCTGAGGTGATGGGCATCGGCCCAGCGCCTGCCATTGACCGGCTGCTCAAGGGCGTTGGATTGGCGATGGACGATGTGGCCCGCTTTGAGATCAATGAAGCCCAAGGGGCCCAAACCCTGGCGGTGTCGCGTGCGCTGAACCTGCCGCTGGACCGGCTGAATGTGCACGGCGGGGCGATAGCGCTGGGCCATCCCTTGGCCGCCACGGGCGTGCGGCTCACGGTCACCGTGGCCCGGCAACTGCAGGCCATCGGTGCCCGCTGGGGCGTGGCCTCGGCCTGCATCGGCGGCGGTCAAGGCATTGCGTTGCTGATTGAGAACCCGGGTGCCTCCACTTGAGCCTTCACCCTCGCCCCGTAGCGATTGACTTGTTCTGGCGAACTCCGGTCGTTCGCCTTCATCACCTGCGCCGCCAAATGGCGCACACGCTGGACCGGCAGCGTTGTTCAAACCACATGAGGAGACCAAGATGAAGCAATTGCTCAAGAAGACGCTGGTGGCCGCTTCGCTGTTGGCAGCCGGTCTGGGATCGGCCTGGGCCGATATCACCGTGGGCGTGGTCGTGCCCATGACCGGGCCGGCCTCGGGCCTGGGCATTCCGATGAGCAACGGGGTGAAGATGTGGCCGGCTTCAGTGGCCGGCGAGAAGCTCAATGTGATCATCCTGGACGATGCCACCGACCCCACCAAGGGCACGCAGAATGCGCGCCGCTTTGTCACCGAGAACAAGGTTGATGTGTTGGTGGGCTCCGGCGCCACCCCGGTGGGCATTGCGGTAGCGGCGGTGGCCTTGGAGAGCAAGACCCCGCAATTGGCGCTCTCGCCCATCGGCTTGCCGCCCGGCCAAGACGCCTGGAGCTTTCGCATGCCGCAGAGCAACGGCGTCATGGCCAACGCCATGGTCAACCACATGGTCAAGAACGGCGTGAAGTCTGTGGGCTTCATCGGCTACACCGACGCCTACGGCGAGCAGTGGCTGCAAGCCCTGCTTCCGCTGTTGGAGAAGGCCGGCATTCGCCTGCTGGCCACCGAGCGCTTCGCACGCGCGGACACCAGCGTGACCGCACAAGCCTTGAAGATCGCCTCGGCCAACCCCGATGCGGTGATCGTGGTGGCTTCGGGTTCCGGAGCTGCCATGCCGCAACTCGGCGTGATCGAGCGCGGCTACAAAGGAAAGTTCTACCAAACCCATGCCGCGGCCACGCGCGACCTGATGCGCGTCGGTGGCAAGGCTGTGGAGGGCACCTTCGTCACCGCTGGCCCGGTGGTGGTGGCCGAGCAATTGCCCGACAGCCATCCCAGCAAGGCCCTGGGCGTGCGCTTCAATGCCGAGTACGAAAAGATCCACGGCGCGGGCACCCGCAACCAGTTTGCAGCCCACTCCTTTGACGCTTTCCTGCTGCTCGAGCGGGTGGTGCCCCTGGCCCTGAAGAAGGCCAAGCCCGGCACACCGGAGTTCCGCGCCGCGCTCAAGGAGGCCCTGGAGAGCACGCCCGCCCTGGCCGTTTCGCACGGGGTGCTGGACTTCACACCCGATGACCACTGGGGCTATCGCCCGGACACCGGCGTGATCATGAAGGTGGTCAACGGCGACTGGAAGCTGGAGAACTGAAGCACATGCCGTACGGCTACCGGGCACCCGTCGAACACATGCGCTTCGTGATGGAGCGCGTGTTGAACGCGCCGCAATCCTGGCGCGGGTGCCCGGGCTTTGCTGATTTGGATGGCCAAACGGCTGAAGCGGTGCTCGATGAAGCCGCCCGCTTTGCGGCTGAGGTGCTGCTGCCGTTGAACACCAGCGGTGACCAACAGGGCTGCACCCGCCTGGCCGACGGCACGGTTCGCACGCCCGACGGATTTCGCGCCGCCTACGGCGCTTATGTCGAAGGGGGTTGGGCCGCCTTGCCCTGTGACCCCGCCTGGGAGGGGCAGGGCCTGCCCCTGCTGCTGGATGCGGCCATGCGCGAGATGCTCGACGCGTGCAACCACGGCTGGAACATGTATCCCGACCTGCTGCATGGAGCCTACGAGACGCTCAAGGCCCATGGCAGCGAAGCCTTAAAGCAGCGCTACCTGGCGGACCTGGCCACGGGCCGAACGCTGGCCGCCATGGCCCTGACCGAGCCGGGCGCGGGCAGCGACCTTGGGGTGCTGCGCAGCAGCGCGCAGCCGCAGCCCGATGGCACCTGGCGGGTGCAGGGCGACAAGGTCTTCATCAGCGGCGCGGAACACGACCTCACCGACCAAATCGTGCACCTGGTGCTGGCCCGCACACCGGATGCCCCAGCGGGCACGCGAGGGCTGAGCCTGTTTCTGGTACCCAAGCACTTGCCACAGGGCGCTCGCAACGCCTGGGTGTGCACGGGCCTGGAGCACAAGATGGGCATCCACGGCAGCGCCACCTGTTCCATCCGCTATGAAGGCGCCACGGGCTGGTTGATCGGAGACCTGCACCGCGGCTTGGCTGCGATGTTCCTGATGATGAACAGCGCGCGCTTGCATGTGGGTCTGCAGGGCCTGGGCCATTTGGAGATGGCCACGCAGAACGCGAGGCGGCATGCGCAGGACCGTGTGCAGGGGGGCGGGCCCATTGCCCAGCATCCGGCCATGCGCCACACCCTGTTGCGCCTGCAGGCCCGCACCGAGGCCCTGCGCTGCATGGCCTACCGTGCGGCCTTGGCGCTGGACGAAGCCGCCCATCACGAAAGCCCCGAGCGCCGGGCGCAGCAGTCGGCGCTGGCCGCGCTGCTGACCCCCATCGTCAAGGCCTATGGCACCCAGCTGGGTTTTGAAGGGGCCCATCAAGCCCTGCAGGTGTTTGGCGGCTATGGCTATGTGCGCGAAACCGGTGTTGAACAAACGCTGCGAGACGCGCGCATTGCCCTGATCTATGAAGGCACCAATGAAATCCAGGCCATCGACTTGGTGCAGCGCAAGCTCTTGAGCGATGAGGGGCGAGCGCTCGGGATCCTGATGGCTGAACTTGAAACCGAAGCAGCCGCTGCGCTGGCAGCCGGACTGCCCGAGGCGGCCCAGGCCTTGCGCGAACAGATCGCCCATGCCCGTCGTGGCCTGGCCGATTTGCAAGCCGCAGCGGCCCAGGGCCGCGAGACGGTGTTGGTCCTGTGCGACGACGCCCTGGCGGCCTATGCGCACCTGTGCTTGGCCTGGGCCTGGACGGCCAGTTCCCGCGCTTGCATGCAGGTATTGGCCGAACGCCCGGACGATGATGAGGCGGCCCAGCGGCTGGAGCGCATGCGCTACGGCTTGCAGTGGCTGCTGCCCCAAGCCCAGGTGCATTGGCAGGCCCTGGGCGTTCAGCGGGTCTTGCCAGCGGTCTGCGCCTGATCGGCTCGGCCCGTATGGGCCTGGCCAGCGGTCACCAGGCCGGGGTGGCATTTGCCAGAATCGGGGCTTGCCCACTCCGGCTTTCGTGCTGGCGCCCCATGACCATTCGCACCGCCCAACCCGATGATGCAGCCACCTTGGTGGCCCTGATCCGCGAGCTCGCCGAGTTCGAACAGCTCACGCACCTCGTCCGGGTCACACCCGACCATCTGGCGCAGCATCTGTTCGGCCCGCGCCCCGCTGCGCAATGCGTGGTGTTTGAAGTCGAAGGCCACATCGTGGCCTTTGCTCTGTTTTTCCACAATTTCTCGACCTTCCTGGGCCAGCCTGGCTTGTACCTGGAAGACCTGTATGTGCGCCCTGCGCACCGAGGTCAGGGGATTGGCCGGCGCCTTCTGACCCACCTGGCCGGTTTGGCGCGCGAACGCGGATGCGGCCGCTTTGAGTGGAGCGTGCTGGACTGGAATGCCCAGGCCATTGCCTTTTACGAAAAGCTCGGGGCCACCGTCATGCCCGACTGGCGCATTTGCCGTGTCACGGGCGCAGGCCTGGACGCCCTGGCCAACGAGACGGGGTCTCGCGCATGAAGCCCAAGCGTGTATCCGACCGCTACCCCGTTTTGCACGGCCAGTTCCAGTGGCAGGTGCCCGAGTACTTCAACATCGCCGAGGTGTGTGGCCGTCGATGGGCCCGGCAAACCCCACAGGCCGTGGCCATCATCCAAGAGACCGAAGGCGCCTTTGAAGGCGGCCCGGTGGCGCGTTGTACCTATGGACAGTTGCAGGCTCAGGCCAACCGGCTCAGCCATGCCCTGACCGCATTGGGCGTTCGGCGGGGCGACCGTGTGGCCGTGGTGATGCCGCAGCGCATCGAAACCGCCGTGGCCCATTTGGCCCTGTACCAGATGGGTGCGGTGGCCATGCCTTTGTCGATGCTCTTCGGGCCTGATGCCTTGGCCTATCGCCTGCAAGATTCCGAGGCAGTGGCAGCGATTGCCGATGAAACCTCGATCAAGGCCATTGAGGAGGTTCGACCCCAATGCCCCACGCTGCGCAGCGTGATGGCCGTGGGCTTGGCACAAGACCGTGCCGGGCCCGCCAGCCCAGCCCAATCAAGCGGTGATGCGGCCCTCAGCGGTCTGCTGCGCTGGGACCATGCCCTGGCTGCGCAATCGGCCCAGTACCGTGCCGTCAAGACCAAGGCTGAAGAGGCCGCGGTGCTGATCTACACCAGTGGCACGACAGGGCCGCCCAAGGGAGCCCTCATTCCCCACCGCGCCCTGATCGGCAACCTCACCGGTTTTGTCTGCAGCCAGAACTGGTTTCCCTCGGTGTGGCCTGACCCCATCACCGGCGAACGCCCTGAGCCTGTGTTTTGGTCGCCCGCCGATTGGGCCTGGACGGGCGGTTTGATGGACGCCCTGTTGCCCACGCTCTACTTCGGCAAGACCATCGTGGGCTACCACGGACGCTTTTCGGCGGACCGCGCCTTTGAGATTCTGCAGCGCCACCGGGTGACGCACAGTTTTCTCTTTCCCACGGCCCTCAAGGCGATGATGAAGGCACATGCGCAACCGGCCCAGCACTACCGCTTGCACCTGCGCGCCATCATGAGCGCTGGCGAAGCCGTGGGCGATGCGGTTTTCAACTGGTGCCGCCAGGCCCTTGGGGTGACGGTCAACGAAATGTTCGGCCAAACCGAGATCAATTACATCGTGGGCAACTGCACCCACAGCTTGGATGAGCACGGCCGGCCCCAGCCCGGATGGCCCGCCCGAGCGGGCAGCATGGGGCGCGCCTACCCCGGCCACCGCGTGGCGGTGATCGACGATGAAGGGCGAGAGTGCCCCCGTGGAACGCCGGGCGACGTGGCGGTGCACCGCCGAGACATCCACGGCCAGCCCGACCCGGTCTTCTTTCTGGGCTACTGGAAGCGCGACCAAGCCACCCGCGACAAGTACACCGGTGACCCCGGTGACAGCTGGTGCCGCACGGGTGACATGGCGGTGATGGATGAGGACGGCTACCTTTGGTATCAAGGGCGCAGCGACGACATGTTCAAGGCCGCGGGCTACCGCATCGGCCCCAGCGAGATTGAGAACTGCCTGGTCAAGCATCCCGCCGTGGCCAATGCGGCCGTGGTGCCCAAGCCCGACGCCGAGCGCGGTGCAGTCGTCAAGGCCTACATCGTGCTGGCCGCGGGTCATCGGCCCAGTGCGGAGCTCGTCCAGGACCTGCAGCACCATGTGCGCGGCAAGCTGGCCCCCTATGAGTACCCCAAGGACATTGAGTTCATCGACCAGCTGCCCATGACCACCACCGGCAAGGTCCAGCGGCGTGTCTTGCGCTTGCAGGAAGAAGCGCGCGCCCGCGCGTCTGCAGCCAAGGGCTCTTGAGGCCACAATGACCCTCCTGGTTCTTTTTTGTAGCAATTCCCATGGAACAGATCACCCTCGGCCACAGCGACCTCTCCGTCTCCCGCATTTGCCTGGGGACCATGACGTTTGGCGCGCAGACCGATGAGGCCGAAGCCCATCGCATCATGGACGCAGCGCTGGAGGCCGGTATCAACTTCTTCGACACCGCAGAGATGTATGCGGTGCCGCCCACGCGCGAGAGCTTTGGCAAGACCGAAACCATCATCGGCAACTGGTTCCAACAGCGCCCCGGGGCTCGTCAACGGGTGGTGTTGGCCAGCAAGATTGCGGGCCCTTCGCGCAACATGGACTGGATCCGTAACGGCGCGTCTGACCTGAAGACCGAAGACTTCAAGGCCGCTTGTGACGACAGCTTGAAGCGCTTGAAGACCGATGTCATCGACCTCTATCAGATCCACTGGCCCAACCGCAACGCACCCGTGTTCGGCCAGCTGTACTACGACCCCTCCAAGAACAAGCCGCAGACCTCCATTGAGGCGCAGTTGCGCGCCTTGGAAGACCTGGTCAAGGCCGGCAAGGTTCGCCATGTTGGGCTTTCCAACGAAACGCCCTGGGGGCTGTCGGAGTTTCTGCGCTTGGCCGAAGTCCATGGCCTGCCCCGCGTGCAGACCGTGCAGAACCCGTATTGCCTGGTCAACCGGGTCGTTGACAACGGGCTGGACGAGGTGATGCAGCGCAGCGGCGTGTCGCTTTTGGCCTACTCACCCTTGGGATTTGGCACCCTCACCGGCAAGTATGACGATCACGGGATCATCCCCTCTGACCTGCCCGACGCCGGCCGCCTGTCTCGGTTTGAATCGATGCGCAAGCAGCGTTGGGCACGCCCGGAGACCCTGCAGGCCGCACGCCGCTACAACGCGCTGGCATGGGAACACGACCTGAAGCCCTATGAAATGGCCCTGGCGTTTTGCTACCGCAACTGGCGCGTGGCCTCCACCATCATCGGGGTGCGCACGCTGGAACAACTGCACCAGTGTGTGCAGGCGGGGTCGGTGGAGCTCAAGGCCGAACTGCTCGAAGCCATCGACCGCATTCGTTGGGAACACCGCGACCCGGCTCAGTAAGCCCACTGCCTGTGGCCGCCGGACCCAGACTGCATTGCGTTTGCCATGCCCAAGAAGGACAAGCATGTCAGCGAAACGCCGGCCACGCAGTGGCTCAAGGCCCGAGGGGTGGTGTACACCGAGCATCCCTACGACTATGTTGACCACGGCGGCACCGCCGAGAGTGCCCGTCAAACGGGCTGGAGCGAGCACGCTGTCATCAAGACCCTGGTGATGCAAGACGAGCGGGCGCAAGCGCTCGTCGTGTTGATGCATGGCGACTGCACGGTCAGCACCAAGAACCTGGCCCGTGCCATCGGCTGCAAATCGGTGGAGCCGTGCAAGCCTGAAGTCGCTCAGCGCCACAGCGGCTACTTGGTCGGCGGCACATCACCCTTTGGCTTTCGCAAGGATGTGCCTGTGTATGCCGAAGCCACGATCTTCGACCTCCCCCGCATCCTCATCAATGGCGGCCGGCGCGGTTTCCTCGTCGGCATCGAGCCTTCCGTGCTGACCCAGCATCTGTGTGCCCAGCCTGTCTCCTGCGGCTTGCGCGACCATTGACGGGCCCAGGCACGGCCTTGTGACACCAGGTGTGCCGCGCACCCAAAACCCGCAGGGCTATTGATCAGCTGATGCGGCGGTAGCCGCCCCGCACCCCGCCCGGCGCCAGCACAAGCTGCCACAGTTGGTTCGAGCGCGCGCGAAAGGTCCCGGCGCAGCTGAGCAGGTAGTAGCGCCACAGGCGGCGAAACCGCTGGCCATGTCGGCGCGCGAGTGTGGGCCAAGCGGCCTCGAAGCGTGCGTGCCAGGCCATCAAGGTGCGGTCGTAGTCGGCTCCAAAGTTGTGC
>RGEP01000411.1 GCA_009918225.1 Betaproteobacteria bacterium
TACTCTTCCAGCACCAGCACACCAGCACCTTCGCCCAGCACGAAGCCGTCGCGGTCCTTGTCCCAGGGGCGGGACGCGGTGGCGGGGTCGTCGTTGCGGGTGGACAGCGCGCGCGCAGCCGCAAAGCCGCCAATGCCCAAGGGGGAAACGGTGCTCTCGGCGCCGCCGGCCACCATCACATCGGCGTCGCCGTATTCGATCAGGCGCGCCGCTTGGCCGATGCAATGCAGGCCAGTGGTGCAGGCGGTGACCACCGCCAGGTTCGGCCCGGTAAAGCCATGGTGTATGGACACATGGCCGGAGATCATGTTGATGATCGAGGCCGGCACGAAGAACGGCGAGATGCGGCGGGGGCCGCGCTCGAGGTAGTCCTTCTGGGTTTCTTCGATCATCGGCAGGCCGCCGATGCCCGAACCCACCATCACGCCGATGCGCTCGGCCTGTTCCTCGTTGAGTTCGTCTTTGCCCGGCAAACCCGCGTCGCGCACCGCCTGTATGGACGCCGCCAATCCGTAATGGATGAAGGTGTCCATGTGGCGCGCTTCTTTGGCCGGGATGTACTCGGCAATGTCGAAGCCCTTGACCTCGCCGGCAAAGCGGCAAGCCAAGGCCGAGGCGTCAAAACGCGTGATGTTGCCGATGCCCGAGCGGCCAGCCGTGAGGTTGGCCCAGCCCTCGGCCACCGTGTTGCCCACCGGGCTGATGTGCCCCAACCCGGTGACAACGACTCTGCGGCGGCTCATGCGAACAATCAGGCCTTCTGGTGCTTGACGGCGTAGTCGATGGCCAGCTGCACCGTGGTGATCTTCTCGGCCTCTTCGTCCGGAATCTCGATGCCGAACTCGTCCTCGAGCGCCATCACCAGCTCCACGGTGTCCAGGGAGTCGGCACCCAGATCAGCCACGAAGGCCTTCTCGTTGGTGACATCCTCTTCGGGAACGCCCAGTTGTTCGGCGATGATTTTCTTGACGCGTGCTTCGATGTCGCTCATGTGTCCCCCAGTGAATGGGATAGTTCAAAGATCGGCCCGGATTCTACGATGCCCCCTGGGGCGACGACCGGTCGGGCCTGGCCCGGGGCGTTGCTTCAGTTCATGAACATGCCACCGTTGACATGCAGTTCGGTGCCGGTGATGTAGCCCGCCTGGGGTGAAGCCAGGAAGGCCACCGCGGCGGCCACGTCTTCGGTGGAGCCCAGGCGGCCCAATGGCACACCGGCCAACAGGGCTTTTTTCTGGTCCTCGGTGAGGGCATCGGTCATGTCGGTGGCGATGAAACCGGGGGCCACGCAGTTGACCGTGATGTTGCGGCTGCCCAACTCACGGGCCAGGGCGCGGGTCATGCCGGCCACGCCGGCCTTGGCCGCGGCGTAGTTGGCCTGGCCCGGATTGCCCGCGGCGCCCACCACCGAGGTGATGTTCACGATGCGGCCGTAGCGCTGCTTCATCATGGGGCGCATGACCGCGCGGCTGGCGCGAAACACCGCCTTGAGGTTGGTGTCGATCACCGCGTCCCAGTCTTCGTCTTTGAGGCGCATGGCCAGCATGTCGCGGGTGATGCCG
>RGEP01000412.1 GCA_009918225.1 Betaproteobacteria bacterium
GCGGCTGCGGGGTTGGCTTGATGGGCAGGAAAAGCGCACGGCACTGGCGCAAGCCGACCTGCTGGTGCTGGCCTCGCATGCTGAGGGGCAACCCATGGCGGTCTTGGAGGCCATGGCGTGGGGGATCCCGGTGGTGGCCTCCAAGGTCGGCGATGTTCCACAGTTGCTGGCCTGCGGTGCAGGGTTGGTGATTCCGGTGGGTGATCCACACGCGCTGGCGCAAGCCGTTCAGTCGGTGTTGGCCAGCCCTGATCGGGCCCGTCACATGGGGCAGCTGGGGCGCGAGTACGTGCTCAAACACCACAGCGTCGACGGCATGGTCTCCAAGCTTGATCACTTGTATCGCGGCCTGGGCCTGTCCGCGACCATCAGCGCCGCCAGTACGGCCCAGGGCTAGCGGATTCGCCGATGTGCGCGATTGCAGGTGTATGGATGAAGTCGGCTGTCTGTGGCCATCAACTGGCCGCTTGGGCAGCGGCCATGGCCAAGGTCATGCACCGGCGCGGGCCCGATGGTCACGGCTGGTGGGTCGACGAGGGCGCAGGACTGGTTTTGGCGCACAACCGGCTGGCCATCCGAGACCGCAGTGCGTCCGGTTCGCAGCCGATGATTAAACCGAGCAAGGGCAGCGTCCTCGTGTTCAATGGGGAAATCGACAACCATCGATCCTGGCGCGATGAGCTGACCCGAGCCGGGCATCGGCTGGGTCATCTTCACCCCGCTACGGGCCGCGTGGAGCACAGCTCCAGCGACACCGAATCTTTGCTGCATGCCCTGCACCATTGGGGACCCAGCTCGGTGTGTCGCCAGTCCCAGGGCATGTGGGCCTGGGGCTGGTACGAGCGAGACCGCCAGCGCCTGACGCTCTCGCGAGACCGGATAGGCAAGAAGCCCCTGTACTGGCTGCAAGCCGAATGGGGCGTGGCATTCGCGTCGCAGTTGCAGGCCTTCAGATGCTTGCCGATGTACACGCCCAGCATCAATCAACGCGCGGTGGCGCACTACTTGCGTTGGGGCTTTATGGAGGGCCCAGACACGCTGTTGAACGACGTTCATCGTGTGGAGCCGGGTCAGATCATCACCATCGAGCAAGGCCGCGTAGTTTCCAGCGAGCACTACTGGACCATCAATGACGAGGTGATCGATGCAAGCCGGTCGCGCGTGGATGACCCCCCGGTTGCACAGGCGGAGCTGCTGCGCACGCTGGAGTTGGCCATTTCAGACCGCATGAGCACCGATGTGGCCACGGGCGCGTTCCTGTCCGGTGGCATTGACTCCACCCTGGTGGTGGCCCTGATGCAGAAGTGGGGTGCCCAGACCCGAACCTGGTGTGTCGGCTTTGATGAGGCCACCCACGATGAATCGGACCGGGCTCGGGCCATTGCGTCAGCGCTGGGTACCCGACATGAGACGGTGCGGGTTGGGGGCGAACAGGCGGCTCGCTTGCTGCCCGAGCTTGCGCAGCTCATGGATGAGCCCCTGGCCGATGCGTCGCTGATTCCCAGCGCACTGTTGGCCGAGCAAGCGGCGCCAGCGGTCAAGGTGGTGCTCACGGGTGACG
>RGEP01000413.1 GCA_009918225.1 Betaproteobacteria bacterium
GACCTCGGAGCCCATCATGCGCTGTGCCCGCACCCAGGTGTCGGCCTGGATGTACTCCATCATGTGGCCGACGTGGAAGGGCCCGTTGGCGTAGGGCAGGGCGGTGGTGACGAAGAGCTTGCGGGTCATGGGTGCTTCGGTTGGGCCGGCCAATGCCTGTGCACGGCATGCGGCCATAGGGATTTGATTTTAGTGAGTGGGCGCTAGCCGCTACCATTGTCGGTTTACTTCTGCTGCGCTGTTCCTATGTCTGCCTCTGATTCCGCACTCGTCCAAGCCGTCCAGGAGGCGCTCAAGACGGTGGTCGACCCCAACACCGGCAAGGACTTCGTATCGGCCAAGCAGCTGCGCAACCTGCGCGCCGAGGGCGGGGATGTGTCCTTCGATGTGGAACTGGGCTACCCGGCCAAGAGCCAAATCCCGGCGCTGCGCAAGGCCCTGATCGCCGCGGCGCGCACGGTGGCCGGTGTGGAAAACGTCAGCGTCAACCTCAGCACCAAGATCGTGGCCCACGCGGTGCAGCGCGGCGTGCAGCTGATCAATGGCGTGCGCAACGTCATCGCGGTGGCCTCGGGCAAGGGCGGCGTGGGCAAGAGCACCACCACGGTCAACCTGGCCCTGGCCCTGGCGGCCGAGGGCGCGCGCGTGGGCATCCTGGACGCCGACATCTACGGCCCCAGCCAGCCCATGATGATGGGCATCGAAGGCCGCCCGGAAAGCGCCGACGGCAAGAGCATGGAGCCCCTGGAGAACTACGGGGTGCAGGTGATGTCCATCGGCTTCCTGGTCGATGCGGACAACCCCATGATCTGGCGCGGCCCCATGGCCACGCAGGCCCTGGAACAGCTCTTGCGCCAGACCAATTGGAACGACCTGGACTACCTGTTGGTGGACATGCCCCCGGGCACCGGCGACATCCAGCTCACCCTCAGCCAGCGCGTGCCCTTGACCGGCGCGGTGATCGTCACCACGCCGCAAGACATCGCCTTGCTCGACGCCCGCAAAGGCTTGAAGATGTTTGAGAAGGTCGGTGTGCCGATCCTGGGTGTGGTGGAGAACATGGCCGTGCACGTGTGCGAACAGTGCGGCCATGCCGAGCACATCTTCGGGGCCGACGGCGGCAAAAAGATGGCGGCTGAGTACGGCGTGGACTACCTGGGCGCCTTGCCGCTGAACCTGTCGATCCGGGTGCAGGCCGATGCGGGCCGGCCCACGGTGGTCAGCGACCCCGATGGCGAAGTGGCCGGCATTTACAAGGCCGTGGCCCGAACGGTGGCCATCAAGGTGGCGGCCAAGGCCAAGGACTTCAGCTCGAAGTTCCCGACCATTTCTATTTCCAAGAACACCTGAGGCACAGTGCCGAGGTGTTTGCGCGGCGCGGGCCGCCCGGCCGCTTGGGCAGGGCCCCGCACAGGGCCTTCGGGCCTGGTGGCCTGATGGCTTGTTTGGACATCACGACATGAAGACCCTGATCTGCGACTGCAACGGCACCATGAAGCTGGACGGCCCTGCTTTGGCGGCCGCGCTCGACAAGGTGCCCGGAGCCGATGCCGATGGCCT
>RGEP01000414.1 GCA_009918225.1 Betaproteobacteria bacterium
AGGCCACGGGGGCTGGCCGCAGCCAAGCCGGGTGTGGCTGCCGTGATGCTCAGATAAGGCGCGCTGGTGGGGGCCAAGAATACGTTGACCGGCGTGGCTGCATAGCGGCCAAAGCTGTCCACGTTCGACACGGAAGCGGAGGTGTAGACCGACCAGTCGTCGTTGACGTTGAAGTCACCCTTGGCGAAGATGGAGCGGTTGCCGACGGCCGCTTCGTTCGCTGCAGTGGCGTTGAAGTTAAACGAGCACAGGTTGCCGGGCTGACCAGGATTGGTGAAGTAGAAGTTGTTGTTGTTGCAAGCAAATCCCGGAACAGGCGTGCCGGCACCTGTGGAGGCGCCCGTGGTGGTGCTGGCCCGGTAGTAGTTGTTGCCGAAGGAGGACACACCCAGAACGTCTCCACCCTGTTGGTCGCGGGTGTAGATCATGGCGCGGCTGTTCGACGAAACGCCGGCAAACACACGGCCCTTGCTGCTGGATGCACCCCAAAGCGCGGAGAACTCCTTGGTGTCGCCGCCTACGATCTTCGGGTTGCCTTCCCCGTAGTTGATCTGCACGCCGTTGAAGTTCTTGCGGGTGATGATGTTGACCACACCCCCAATGGCGTCTGAGCCGTACACGGCCGAGGCACCATCGGACAGAATTTCGATGCGCTCAACCGCTGCCAAGGGGATGGCATTCAAATCTTGGGCACTGCCTGTGAAGGGTGCCTTGGAGATGCGGCGGCCATCGACCAAGACCAGGGTGCGGTTGGAGCCCAAGCCCCGTAGGTCGATATCGGATAGAGCCTGAGCCGAGTTACCGGATTGGGGCTTGGTGTTGCCGAAGGAAGCGAAGGTCACCTCGCGCATGAGTTCGGCCACCGAGGTCTGTCCCGTCGCTTCAATAGCGGCGCGGTCGATCACGGTCACGGGCAAGGCGCCCTCGGTCTCGGTGCGGCGCAGCCGCGAACCGGTCAGCTCAATGCGCTGGTCAGAGGCCTGCGCAGCCGTGCCCTGCTGGGCGCTGGCCAGGGGCACGGTACCGGCCGTGCCCACAACCAGGGCGACGGCGGCTGCCAAAGGGGTCTTGCTCAACTTCATGAATCGAGGTCCTTCAAAACAAAATCAAAGATTGGCTAAGACGGGAACAGAACCAGGCGGCCGGGCGCCGGCTGCACCGATTGCAAGGGTGGCCACCCCAGATTCATGGCTTCATCCGGGACGCCAAACTGCAGCCAACCGGGACGGTGTTCCGTATCGGCGCAAACGGCGGGCACCTGCACGTAGTACACCGCGCTGATCCAGCCGTGGGGGTGTACATGGTTGGTGTGCCGGCCTTCAGAGCTCAGCCGCGAGGACCAAGAGTCGCTGAACCGCCAGCGGCCCGTGTTCCGCCCAAGCAGCGGATGCTCGGCTTGTGAGGGGAGCCTGGACAGGAAGGCCTCAATGGCAAGGGTGATCCCCGACCGCAGGGCCGTGATGCAAGGGCGTTCCAAGTCGAAGAGCTTGCCCAGCGTTTGGGTGCCACCGCGCAGCGTTTGGTCCACCGGTGCCTTTTGGTCATGGTGCAGCGCCTCGA
>RGEP01000415.1 GCA_009918225.1 Betaproteobacteria bacterium
CCACCGCAAGTGCCCGTGTGCTGGGGATGCCCAAGGCGTGCAAGGCCTCGCCTATCAAGACCTCGCGCAACATGGGCCCTACCGCAGCCTTGCCGTCTCCTCCACGGGCGAAGGGCGTGCGGCCCGAACCTTTGAACCCCAGGTCCACACGCTGGCCTTGCCGATCCACCAGCTCACCCAAGAGCAACGCCCGGCCATCGCCCAGCTGCGGAGAAAACCCACCGAACTGATGGCCCGCATAGGCCTGGGCCACCGGCTGGGCGCCTTCGGGCACCTCCACCGCACCAAACACGGCCTCGCGCTGCGCAAGGTCCCAAGCCGACAAGCCGGCATCCAGGGTGGAGGCCAAGTCCGCGTTCCAAAACAGCTCGCGCGGCCGTGGCGAAGCCTGGGCGCGCCACGGCACACAGGCCTGGGGCAATTCACGGGCGTAGCTGTTGTCGAACTTCAACGACACGGTGGTGTTTCCGCGGGGTGGCTGCTCCGATTATCGTGGCCCAAGACATCGGCTGATGCGCGGCATCGGGGTTTCTATGCCACACGCCGTTGGCACTGCTTGGAATTGGCGGGTGATATCGTTCTGGGGACGATGCCCAAAAACGACTTCATCAGTACCTCCTCATGAGCCTGATCATCGATTGCCACGGCCACTACACCACAGCACCGCCTGCACTGGAGCGCTGGCGCCAGCGCCAGATCGCGGGCATCCAGGACCCTTCGGTGATGCCCAAGGCGGCCGACCTGAAGATCAGCGACGACGAGATTCGTGAGTCGATCCAGTCCAACCAGCTGCGCCTGATGCAAGCGCGCGGCAGCGACGTCACCCTGTTCAGCCCGCGTGCGAGTTTCATGGCCCACCACATCGGCGACTTTCAGGTCTCCAGCGCCTGGGCGGACATCTGCAACGAGCTGTGCTTTCGGGTCAGCCAGCTGTTCCCCGATCACTTTGTGCCGGTGGCCATGCTCCCGCAAAGCCCAGGTGTGGACCCGCGGACCTGCATTCCGGAACTGGAGCGGTGCGTGCAGGACTACGGTGCAGTGGGCATCAACCTCAACCCTGACCCTTCTGGCGGCCACTGGACCAGCCCGCCTCTTACCGACCGGCACTGGTACCCCATCTACGAAAAAATGGTGGAGCACGGCTTGCCCGCCATGATCCATGTGAGCACCAGCTGCAACGCCTGCTTCCACACCACCGGGGCCCACTACCTGAATGCGGACACCACGGCCTTCATGCAGTGCCTGCAAGGTGACCTGTTCAAGGATTTCCCAAGCTTGAAATTTGTGATCCCGCACGGCGGCGGGGCCGTGCCCTACCACTGGGGACGCTTTCGCGGCCTGGCGCAGGAGCTCAAAAAGCCCCTGCTCAGCGAACACCTGCTGAATAACATCTACTTCGATACCTGTGTGTACCACCAGCCGGGCATTGACCTGCTCAACACGGTGATCCCGGTGAAAAATGTGCTGTTCGCGTCGGAGATGATTGGAGCCGTGCGGGGCATTGATCCCCATACCGGTCACCACTATGACGACACCAAACGCTACATCGAAGCGTCCCAG
>RGEP01000416.1 GCA_009918225.1 Betaproteobacteria bacterium
CGCCCACCAGTGGCGCCCTCGCCTCCCATGCGTATGGATGCACTGTCGGCCACGCTAAGACGTGCCCCAGACGTTTCAATCTGACCCCCGGTGGTGTTGGCGCCTCGCCCCTCTGCGCTGATACTGCCTGCCACCGTGGTTTGGCTGCTCGCGTTGTGCACATCGCTCCACAGCACCACCTTGCCGCCGTCACCCTGGCTGGTGGCATTGGCCTCGATGCTCGCGCCCTGCGCCATCGTCACCTGCACGGCCTGGCGCACATCGCCGCTGCCCTGCCAGTCGCCGCCCACCAGCACTGCGCCGCCACCCCGCGCGCCATTCGCTTCAATCTTGCTGGTGCCGGTCAGCTCGATGCGGTCGCCCATCAGGACGATCTTGCCGCCCTTTTCAGTGAGGCTGGTCGCGCTCAGCTGCCCGCTGTTCTTGATCACCGAGCCTTGCAGCGTGGCGAGTGCGTGAGCCGACAGAATGATCTGCCCGCCTTCGGCCAGTACGGCGCTTCGGTTTTCCACCAGGGCCGCAACCGCTTGGGGTGTGGTGGTAAGACCGGCCAGGCCGGTACCCGCATTATTGAAGCTCAGCGTGATCGCCTCGCCGGATGCGAGTGCCACGGTGCCCGCTTGCGCAATGATGACGCCCTGGTTGCGCACCTCGGGTGCGAGCAGCGCGATGTAGCCGCCCGCAGCAGCCTTGAGTTGGCCTTCGTTGACCACGCTTCCGGTACTGCCTTCGCGACTGAAGCTGGCCTTGCCTGCCATGAACTCATCGGCCTTGGCCTTGCCGGTGGTGGCTACCAGGCCGCCCACGTTGACCTGCGCAGTGGGCGAGAAGTACACGCCGTTGGGGTTACTCAGGAACACCTGTCCGTTGGCGCTGATCTGGCCGTAGATCTGGCTGGCGTTGTTGCCCAGGATGTTGTTGAGCACCACCGCGCTGCTGCTGGGCTGGTTGAACTGAACCTTGGCCTGGCTGCCCACGTTGAAGCTCGCCCAGTCGATCACGGCTCGGGCGCTGCCTTGGTTCACGGCCATCAGCGCCGTGCCTGCGGGCGTCGTGCTGGTGTTGATGTTGGCGCTGCCGCGAGTGACCACGCCGCCCTGAGGCAGTTGATTGACTGCTGGTGGCGCTTGCTGGGCATGGGCCAGGCTCGCCATACCGCCCAAGGCCACGCTGGCCAGTGCGGCGCCCACGGTTTGTGCCAGGGCTTTACTGGTGCGGCTGCCCTTGCCAGAAGCGCGTACGGTCTCGGGTACAGGCTGAAGTTGTTGGCTGCGGCCCGATCGTTTAAGGCGGTAGACGTGGTTCATGGTCGTGTTTAGAAATTCAGCGCAGCAGACAGCCACAAGCGGTTCAGGGTACGGGTGCCATCGCTGTCGGCCCCGGTGTTGGGATTGGCCGCGGCGTTGTATCCCTGGCGGCGGCTCCAGGTCGCCGCCAGCTCATGACCCGTTGCAGCGCGCCAGGTCAGGCCCACGCCCAGGCCCTTGAGCGTTTGGGTGTTGAGCGCGCTGATGGGGCTGCCCGCAGCATTGCGGTTGTCGCGGTAGGCCTGCACACGCC
>RGEP01000417.1 GCA_009918225.1 Betaproteobacteria bacterium
GCGCCAACCTCGAGTCGATGATGCCGGTGTACATGAAGGCCGGCTCCAAAGGCATTGCGCCAGAAGAGAAGAAGCTGCAGGACCTGATGCTGCGCATCCGCTATGCGCAGGTGCCGGTGGTGGCTGCGGTGCGTGGGCTGGCCTTGGGTGGCGGCTGCGAGTTGGCGGTGCACTGTGCCCGGCGGGTGGCCCACATGGAAAGCTATGTCGGCCTGGTGGAGGTGGGCGTGGGCCTCTTGCCCGGTGCTGGCGGCTTGACCTACATCGCACGGCGGGCCGCCGAGATGGCCTCGGCGGCGCACTCCGGCGCCGACATCTTTGCCTTCCTCAAGGAAGGCTTCACCGCGGCCGCCATGGCCAAGGTGGGCACCTCGGCCTTGGAATCTCAGGATATGGGCTATCTGCTGAGTTCAGATGTGATCGTGGCCCACAAGGACGAGCTGCTGCACGTCGCCTTGCAGCAGGCGCGCGCCATGGCCGAAAGCGGCTACCGCGCACCGGCCAAGGCGCTGTTCCCGGTGGTGGGCCGCAACGGTGTGGCCACCATCCAGGGTCAGCTGGCCAATATGCGCGACGGCGGCTTCATCAGCGCGCACGACTTCCACATTGCCAAGCTGATTGCCGAGGTGGTGTGTGGAGGCGATGTCGACGCGGGATCCCTGGTGAGCGAGGAGTACCTGATGGGACTGGAGCGCGAACGCTTCTGCGGCCTGCTCGACCACCCCAAGACACAGGAACGCATCATGGGAATGCTCTCCACCGGCAAACCCGTCCGCAATTGATCAGGGAGATCGACATGTCCAAACAGATGACAGACGCCTACATCGTGGCGGCCACGCGAACCCCGATCGGCAAGAGCGGCCGCGGGTACTACAAGAACACGCGCCCCGACGACCTCTTGGTGGCCGCCCTTCGCGGCGCGCTGGGGCAGGTCCCCACCCTGGACCCCAAGGCCATCGAAGACGCCATCATCGGCTGTGCCATGCCCGAGGGCGAGCAAGGCCTGAACGTGGCCCGCATTGCGGCCTTGCTCGCGGGCTTGCCCCAGTCGGTGGGCGGGGTCACCGTGAACCGCTTTTGTGCCTCGGGCCTGACCGCCTTGCAGATTGCGGCCGATCGCATCCGCGTGGGCGAGGCCGATGTGTTGATCGCCGGTGGTTGCGAGAGCATGAGCATGGTGCCCATGACCGGCAACAAACCATCGTTCAACCCGGCCGTGTTCGACCGGGATGAGAACATCGGCATCGCCTACGGCATGGGCATGACCGCCGAGAAGGTGGCACAGCAATGGAAGGTGACGCGCGAAGACCAAGATGCCTTTGCACTGGCTTCTCACCAAAAGGCCTTGGCGGCGATTGCAGCCGGTGAGTTCGCCGACGAGACCACCCCCGTGGAGGTGGTGGACCGCTCGCCCGACCTGCTCAGCGGTGGCGTGAGCGAGAAGCGCCGCACCGTGAACGTGGACGAAGGCCCGCGTGCCGACACCTCCTTGGAAGGCCTTGCCAAGCTCAGGCCGGTGTTTGCCGCCAAGGGTTCGGTGACGGCGGGCAACAGTTCGC
>RGEP01000418.1 GCA_009918225.1 Betaproteobacteria bacterium
CAGCCCCATCAGCCCAACAGCACCACCCAACCGGCCTGGCTCTGGTGGGCCGTGGCCGCGGTGGCCGCCGCCATCGCCCTGGTGACCCTGGCGGCCTGAAAACCCTCATATGCACCGCTGAACATATCGCCAAGCTCCACAAGATTCCAAACAATCCGGCCAGTTTTTTGGACCTCAGGAGTTGGAACCATGTTGTTGTGGAGCACGTTCGTCAACCACCATGCGCGCGCACGGCGCGCGGTCTGTCTGGGCCTGGTGGCCCTGGCTTGTTCAGGACTAGGCTTGGTGGCCCCTTCAGAAGCACAAGCGCAGGCGCCGCGCTTCATGGTGATGGCCTCCACCACCTCCACCGAGCAGTCGGGCCTGTTTGCCCACCTGCTGCCGGCCTTCAAGCAGGCCAGCGGCATTGATGTGCGCGTGGTGGCCTTGGGCACCGGGCAGGCCTTGGACACGGCACGCCGCGGCGATGCCGATGTGGTGTTCGTGCACGATCAGGTGGCCGAGGAGCGCTTCGTGGCCGAAGGCTTTGGCTTGAAGCGCCAAGCCGTGATGTACAACGACTTCATCTTGGTGGGCCCCAAGGCAGACCCGGCCGGCGTAAAGGGGCGCGACATTGCCCAGGCCTTGGGCAAGCTGGCCGCCCGCAAGGACGGCTTTGTGTCGCGCGGCGACAAGAGCGGCACGCACGCGGCGGAACTGCGCTACTGGCGTACAGCGGGCGTGGATGTGGCCGCCAACAAGCCCGCGGGCTACGCCGAGTGTGGCTGCGGCATGGGGCCGGCGCTGAACATTGCGGCCTCGAAGAACGCCTATGTGCTGACCGACCGGGGCACCTGGCTGAACTTCAAGAACCGCGGTGACCTGGCCGTGTTGGTCGAAGGCGACCAGCGCCTGTTCAACCAGTATGGCGTGATGGTGGTGAACCCCGCCAAGCATCCGCATGTGAAGGCAGACCTGGCCCAGGCCTTTGTCGATTGGGTGGTGTCCCCCGCAGGCCAGACGTCCATCGCTGCGTACAAGATCGGCGGGGAGCAGCTGTTCTTTCCGAACGCCAAGCCCTGACAGCCCCGGCTAAGCAGGGGGCGTGCCTCCGGTCAGCTGCACACGGTGGCCCTTGAGGGCCGACATGCACGGACCCCTGCCTGTCATGAAACCGTCAAAGCGATGAGGTAGGCTCGTGGGCTTACCTTATGAACGATGCACACCACATCCTGGATGCGCCCTTGGCGGCCATCGACATGGGATCGAACAGCTTTCGCATCGAGATCGCCCGCATCCGCGATGGTCGATACCGGCGGTTGGACTACCTGAAGGAGCCAGTGAGGCTGGGTTCTGGACTGGACGCCAACGGCTATCTGCGCCCCGATGCCATCGACCGGGGACTGGCCACCCTGGCAGCCATGAGCGAGCTGCTGCGGCTGCACGAGGTGCAGGAAGTGCGGGCTGTGGCCACGCAAACGCTTCGAGAGGCGCGAAACCGCAACCAATTCCTGGCGATGGCCGAGCCCGTGCTGGGCGTGCCGATTGAGGTGATCTCGGGTCGCGAAGAGGCA
>RGEP01000419.1 GCA_009918225.1 Betaproteobacteria bacterium
TGTCTTATATAAGACATAAGATACAGGGTTTTCCTCCACGCCCGCAGGTTTCTGGCCTACACTCGGCGGCACCTGGCGGGCCACTACGGGCCACTCATCGGACCGAAAGCCGCTACTCAGCGTCCCTCGCAAAGGGGGCGCTGCCGCGGCGGCCCGGCGCCCCACATGGCCCACCCAGCCCATCTTCAGTCGCCTATCGAGGAGTTCCCATGAGCAAGAAGCCCGTCCGCGTGGCGGTTACCGGCGCCGCCGGCCAAATCGGTTACGCCCTGCTGTTCCGAATCGCCTCCGGCGAAATGCTGGGCAAGGACCAACCGGTGATCCTGCAGCTGCTGGAGATCCCGGACGAGAAGGCCCAAAAGGCGCTCAAGGGCGTCATGATGGAGCTCGACGACTGCGCCTTCCCGCTGCTGGCCGGCATGGAAGCCCACAGCGACGCCAACACCGCCTTCAAGGACACCGACTACGCCCTGCTCGTGGGTGCCCGCCCGCGCGGCCCCGGCATGGAGCGCGCCGACCTCTTGGCTGCCAACGCCCAAATCTTCACCGCCCAGGGCAAGGCCCTGAACGCGGTGGCCAGCCGCAATGTCAAGGTGCTGGTGGTGGGCAACCCGGCCAACACCAATGCCTACATCGCCATGAAGAGCGCGCCGGACCTGCCGGCCAAGAACTTCACGGCCATGCTGCGCCTGGACCACAACCGGGCCCTGAGCCAACTGGCTGCCAAGACCGGCAAGCCTGTTGCTTCGATCCAGAAACTGGCCGTTTGGGGCAACCACTCGCCCACCATGTACGCCGACTACCGCTTCGCCACCATCGAAGGCGCCAGCGTGAAGGACATGATCAACGACCACGCCTGGAACAAGGACGTGTTCCTGCCCACCGTGGGCAAGCGTGGCGCGGCCATCATTGAAGCCCGCGGGCTGTCTTCCGCGGCTTCGGCTGCCAATGCCGCCATCGACCACATGCGCGACTGGGCCCTGGGCACCAATGGCCAGTGGGTCACCATGGGCGTGCCCTCCCGCGGCGAGTACACGATCGTCGAGGGCCTGCCCATCGACGCCTTCAGCCAAGAGTGCATCAACAAGACCCTGGCCGAGCTGCAGGGCGAACAAGACGGCGTCAAGCACCTGCTGTAAGGCGCAACGGCGTACAGTAGGGCCAGAACCTCAGGGCCGGCAATCCCACGGTTGCCGGCCCTTTTCTTTTGCAGGTGAGTGCTGTGCCCCCGAATCGCGAACGCCATGAGTCCAGCGGCCAGGCCGCCCATCCCGCTTCGGTCTTGTTCGAAGAAGGCGATGGCGCGGCGATGCTGCCCGTGTGCGACCACTACAGCGGTGTGGAATCGCGCATGCGCAAAAGCCTGTCGCTGCAGGCCGAGTGGGGGCCGATCTTCGACGTCACGCTGGACAACGAGGACGGCGCACCCGTGGGGGCCGAGGTGGAGCACGCCCACCTGATTGCAGAGTTGTTGGGCGGCACAGACAACCGCTGGGGCCGCGTGGGCGTGCGCCTGCTCGATGCACGCCACGACCGCTTTGCCGATGTCG
>RGEP01000420.1 GCA_009918225.1 Betaproteobacteria bacterium
TTTTGACTGGTCGATGGTGGGCGAGGAGCACCGCCGCGTCCTGGGGCTGATCACCGCGGCCAGCGGGCGTGGACCGTTTGCGCTGCTGGGATAAGCGCTTATGGCCTGCCCGAGAGGTGCTGGCCTGACAGGTCCCACACCTGCACCGACTGCGGCGCCAAGCGCTGTCCCTGGGGCTCGAAGGCAACCGTGTTGAAGGCCGCTTGAAGCCGGCCCGCCATGGCCGGCTCCGAGGCCCACAAGAGGCGTGCTGACGGCCCTGACGGTGCCGCGCTTTGCGGCAGCCTCACCTTGCGGGCCTCAGACCCATAGTTGATCAGCACCAGGGTGCGCTCTCCATTGAGCACCCGCTCAAACCCCATCACCAGCCCATCGGCGAAAGCACGTTCCCAAGACCCGCGTGCGATGGAGGCGCGCGTGTTGCGCAGCATGAGCATGTCCTCGTAGTGCCGCAGGATCGAGCGGGTGCCGGTGCGCTGCGCCAATACGTTGTGGCGTGCAGCGTTGGGCGCCGCATCACGGAACGGACGGCCTTTGGTGAAGCCCGCATGGGGTCGCGTGTCCCAGCTCATCGGGCCGCGGATCGGGAGGTCGCCGCTGAGACCCGGCAGCCCCGCTTGCCCCACTTCTTCGCCGTAGTAGATGAAGGGGGTTCCGGGCATCAACAGGTAGGTGGAGGCGGCGAGTTTGTAGCGGGCTTCATCGCCGGCGAACTGGTCCCACGCGCGAGGCCCGGCAAAGATGTCATGGTTGGACAAAAAAGTGGCCATGCCAAGGGGCGCTGTCTGCCAGTACGCCACCATGGCCTTGACCGCAGCCGTGTCGCCCTTGGGAGCCGCCACGATATGCGGGATCAGGCCAAATGCAAAGGCACTGCCGCACACGTCGGGGCGGCCGTACACCTCCGGGCTCGATGTGGCTTCGCACACGGTGTACCGCTTGGGGTAGGACTTGACCAGGTCTTGCAGCTGGCGCGTCAGTGCGCGGCTTTCTGGCTGGTCGTTCCAGTCGCGCGCTGAGTTCTCAATCATGTGGGGTACGGCGTCCAGCCGCACGCCATCCAGCCCCATGTTCATCCACCAGCGCAGGCTGTCCAAGTGGTAGCGCAGGGTCGGCTCATGGCGAAGGTTGAAGTCCGGCATGTGCGGGCCAAACGTGCCGAAGTAGTGGCCTTTGGCCCCGGCGGGCGCAGCGGGCAGGTCTTTGACCTCACCCTTGAAGGTCCAAGGCTTGGAGCCCGCGTGGTACCACGGGTTCTTGCCCCAGATGTCCCAGCCCTTGGGTGCATCAACCGACCACACGAACCAATCTCGGAAGGGGCTCTGCGGGTCGGCCAGCGCGGCTTGGAAGGGCGGGAACTCGTGCGAGCTGTGGTTGATCACATAGTCCATGATCACGCCGATGCCGCGCTTGTGTGCCTGGCGCAGCAGCTCTCGCATGTCCTGTAGGGTTCCGTAATCAGGCTCTATGCGGCGAAAGTCGGTGGTGGCATAGCCGTGGTCTCGATCGGCACTCAAGGTCACGGGCATC
>RGEP01000043.1 GCA_009918225.1 Betaproteobacteria bacterium
CAGGCCCAGTTCCTGGCGCACCCGCTGCAGCACATGCTCCGGAGCCCGGTCACCCGCCACGGCCAGCGCTGGGTCCACCGGAATGACCCGGCCAATGAAGAAGGTGGCCGCCAGCAAACCCAAGTAGGTCAGGGCCAGTGTGAACAACAGGACCAGGATCTGCTGACAGGCAGCACCCAAAGCTTGCCACCAAGAACGGCCCGCTGGGCGGGCCGCTGGAGCCTCAGCGCTTGCGGACATTGAACAGGTGCGTGGACTCGCTGGTCGGCCCGATCACGAGGCCGTCCACGTTGGCGCGCAGACCCGCCACCTCCACCACTTGGTACAAGATCGCAAAGGGGCTGAGCTTGAGGAAATCTCCTTGCAGGTCTTGATAAAGCCGTGCACGCCGAGCGGCATCGCGCTCCATGACGGCCGCCTCCACACGGCGATTGAAGTCAGGCACTTGCCAACTGTTGCGCCAGGCCAGCGACTTGGTGGCCGCCGTATCCGCGTTGTCGGTGTTGCGGGCAAAGGCATCGGCGTTGGTATGGGGATCCCAATAGTCCATGCCCCAGGAACCGATATACAGGTCGTGTTGGCGCGCGCGGTAGCGCGTCAAGGTCTGTTTGCCGTCCCCGGGCAAGATCTCCAGTGTGATGCCCACCTGGCGAAGGCTTTGCTGCAAGGCCTCGGTGATGGCCTGATAGGGCTGCACCGTGCGCATGTCGATGCTGAGCTTGAATCCTTGTGACAAACCCGCCTGCGCCAGCAGGGCCCGCGCCTTGGCCACATCCAGCCGGTAGGGTCTTTGGGCCGAAGCGCCCAGCACACCGGCGGGCAAGAAGGCTTGATGCACCTCGGCCGTGTTGCGCACCAAGGTTTGGCCGATGCCCTCGTAGTCGATCAACCACTTCAGGGCCTCGCGCACCTCCGGCTTGGCCAGGTGGGGGTTCTTCTGGTTCATCGCCAGGTACATCAGCTCGCCGCGCCGGGCTGAAGCCAGCTTCAACTCCGCAAGGGCCTTGACCGCATCCAAGTCCTGCGGGCTGAGGTTGCGCGCCACGTCAATATCGCCCTTTTGCAGCAGCAGGCGTTGGGTCGTGGACTCCTTGACGTGGCGCACGATCACGCGCGTCAGGGGGGCCTTGACGCTGTGGTGTTGATCGTTGCGCTCCAAGGCCACCAGCTCATTGGGCCGCCACTGCAAAATCTTCAGCGGCCCCGAGCCCGCGTACTGGTTGCGCAGCCAGGCATGCCCAAGGTCGCCATTGACCTCCTTGCTCAACAGCAGCCGGCGGTCCACCACCGAGGCCACATTGGCGGTCAGGCAGTTGTAGACCAGGCTGGGCGCCAGGTCTCGGTCGGTTTCGATGTTCAGGCTCAAGGGGCCGGTCTGCACCACGCGCTGGCGCACGCTGTCCTTCTTCAACCCCAACTGCGTGAGGATGAAGGCCGGGGACTTGTCCAGCAGCACCGCGCGTTGAAGTGAGAACACCACATCCTCAGCGCCCAGTGCGTTGCCCGATGCAAATCGCAGGTTCGGCTTCAGGTCAAAGCGGTAGGTGCGGCCGTCCCCAGACACCGACCAGCTGCGGGCAAGGTCGCCCACCAATTGCGCCGGGTTGGACGGATCCACGCGCAACAAGCGGTCGTAGGCATTGCCCATGATCTCGGCGGTGGAGATCTCAAAGCTCTCGGCCGGATCCAAGGTGATCATGTCGTCCAGCGCTTGGGCCAGCACCAGCGTGTCCTTGGGCGTGGCCGCCCACGATTCGGACCATCCCCATGCCGCCCAGCCCAAACCGGTGCTCAGCAGTTGGCGGCGGCTCAAGCGGGTGCGAAAGGTGTTCATCTTGGGGACTGGGTATGCAGGCGGCTGATGCGCCCCGTATGCCGAGCTTAGCGCGTGAATTCAGCTTGGGAACTCGGAGACACCCACCGCGTGGCGGGCTGCCCCCCGGTGCGCAGCGAGCTTCAGCCGTTGCACGCGGGTGCCTTCGGGCAGGCCATGGACCATGGACGACTGCAGCAAGGGGTGCAACTCGAACGCCCCGCCGGCCAGCCAAACGGGGCGCGGGCCGTGGTGGCGGATGAGCAAGGCGGCCAAGCGCCCCAGCTCCAGCCCGGCGGACTGCAACAGGCCACGGGCCAATGGGTCTTGATCCGCCACAGCCGCCACGGCCAGCGCCAGGCGGCCCACGTCGCCCCGAGAGGCCAGGTGCATAAAGCGCCGCGTGTCTTCCCAGCTCGCTCCACCCACCGCCTGAAACAAGGCCTGGGCCAAAAGCGAGTCCTGGACGTAACCCGGGTCTTCATCCTCGGCGCGCCACACCGCCTTCAGGGCCTGGCAGCCGATCCAGTAGCCGCTGCCGTCGTCGCCTAGGGTCTCGCCGCGACCGCCGACCCGGTGCAGCTGGTCCTGCGCATCCAGGTAGGTGGCGATGCACCCGGTTCCGGCGTAGACCAAATAGCCGCTGCCCTTGGACAGGCTGACCCGGTGGGCCAGTTCCACATCGTTGTAGAGCTGCAGCGCACCTGGGCTCAAGCCCAGGCAACGCGCCAGGTGCACCTGCAAGGCCTCACCGCCTTGCCCATCAAAGCCGGTGACACCCGCCCAGGCCGCCACCAGGGCAGGCTGCCCACCTGAAGCGGTAGCACTCGAGCCGGCCACTGCAGCCGATGCGGTCTGCACCACCTGGCGAACCGACGCCAATGCCTGGTGGATGTGGTCGCGACCGGCTTTGGTGTGAACCTGCTGGCCGTTGAAGCTGCCGGCCAAACCCTCCTGCACCACCTGCCCCTGGGCATCGGCCAGTGCCCAGCGGCACTGGGTGCCGCCGACATCCAGCCCCAAGCCCAGGCGCATGTGTTGCAGTGGGTGCACCCCTTACATCTTGGCGCGCAGGGCCAGGAAGTACTGGCGACCGTTCTGGTGCCAGTAGCCCGGTGCGTTCACATTGAGGTAGTAGGTGTGGCGGATCGGGTCGTTGAGGTTGTTGCCGTCGAAGTGCAGGCTGACGTCCTTGGTCAGGCGGTAACCCAAGCTCATAGACAAACTGCCCGCGCCGGCATAGCGGTGCTGGCCGTTGTACTGCGTGATCACGCCCGCAGCGTTGACCAAGGGCTTGAGGGTGCCGTCACCCACAAAGCCGATGGCGTAGTCCGAGCGGTAGTTCCAGGCCAGGCTGGCGGTGAGCTTGCTGTCTTCGTAGAAGCCGCGCATGTTGTAGGTGCGGGTGGACGTGCCCAGCAGCGGCGCTCCATCGGCGTCCTTGGAATCAACATAGGTGCCGTTCACACCCAAGCCGAAGCCTCCGCCCAAGGGCAGTTCCATGGCCGCTTCCGCCCCCTTGAGCTTGGCCGACACGCCAATGCGCGACGTCACCAAATAGGTCGTCACCTTGTTCTGCGACAAGTTGAAGTAGTCGATCGACGAGGTGCCGGTCTTGACGTAGTTCTCCAGGTTTTGCGCAAACACGCCGGCAGACACATAGGCGCGCGGGGCGAAGTAGCGGGCCCAAGACAGGTCCACGTTGTTGGACAGGATGGGCTTGAGGTTGGGGTTTCCGCTGGAGCCGGTGAGCAAAGTGTCGTTCAAGCTCACAGCGCCGGCCAACTCGTTGTAGTTGGCGCGGCCCAAGCTGCGGGAGATGCCCACGCGGATGTCGTTCTGGCGGTCCAACTGCCACTTCATGTTGAAGCTGGGCAGCACCGCGTTGTTTTCGGTGGTGACCAGGCGGGGCAGGTAGGTGGCAATGCGCGAGCCCACGATGGCGCCGGGCACCGAGCAGGGTTGCAGCACCACGCACTGGCCTGTTCCGGTGCCACTGGGCAGCGCCTGGTAGGACAAGGAGTCCAGATCGGTCTTGACCAGGCGCACACCAAAGTTGCCGGTCTTGGTGGAGTCGAGTTCAAACTCGCCCATGGCATAGGTTGCGGTGTTCTGCTCCTTGATCTTGTAGCCGCTGGTCAGCACATCGTTGAGGCCTGGCGTCCAGTTGATGTACTTGTCGGTGAAGGCCTTCATCTGGGCCATGTCGAAGCGGAAGATGTCGCGCGGGAAGTTGCCGCTGGCCCCGTTGAACCAATTGGAGGGATAGGCCGTGGCGGGTATCGGCAGCGCGGTTGTGGGCACCACCGTGGCCTTGACGATGGAGCCACCGGAGATCACGGTGAAGGGGAAGTCAGGCGACGTGGCGGGGATCGGCCCAGCGGCGTTGTCCTGCGCATTCCAGCGCGGGTTCACCACCGCATAGCTGCGGTCGTGGGTGGAGCGGCGCACACCAAACTTGATGTTGCTGAGGAACCCCGTGGCGAGCTTGTAGTCGCCATCCAAGTGGAAATAAGACTCCTTGTCCAGCGCCTTGACTGCCGCCCCTTGGTTGCTCAGCAAGGAGAAGTTGGCCACGTTGCGCAGGTCGATGGGCTGGCCATTGGCGCCGTTGATGGTGTATTGCGCGGGGGCATCAGGCGTCTGGCTGAACTTGACCGTGGACGGGTTGATCAGGCCGTACACCAAGCTGGGCTGCGAGGCCGTGGTGCCGCTGCCCTCGGTGTAACCGGCGCGTCCGCGCAGGCTGAAGGCCGAGGTGACGTTGAGCTTGGCGTCAAAGTCGTAGAAGGAACTGGTGGACTGTGCGCCTTGGCGATTGAAGTGGTCGAACTGTAAGCCCACCACATTGGACGTGGATCCTGTGGGCCGTGTGATGGTGGCCCCGGTGACCACATCACCCGTGATGACGGCGTCTTTGATGAGGTAGCCGGCGTTGTTCACCAAGCCATAGGGCAAGGCATAGGCCGAGCTGTTGTAGTTGTCGGCATTCAGTTGGGCCTTGAACAAGGAGGCATTGATCTCCAGGTCTTTGCTGGGCTTGAACTGCCAGCCCAAATAGCCGCCCGAGCGCTGCCGCACCCCTTCGAACATGGCCGAGTTCAGGCTGCCGGTCATGCGCTTGCCCGCGAGGTCAGGGTTACCTGAAGCCGCGGCCTGCGCGGCCGTGATCACGTTGTAGCCAAAGATCTCCTGGCCATCGCGCCGCAGATGCCGGTCTTCCTTGAAGACCTGCACCAGAAAGCCCATGGTGTTGTCGCCGTTCTTCCAGTTGAGCAAGCCACTGACCTGTGGGTCGGTCTTGTTGGCCAGCGCGGCATGCACCGCCCCCACCGACACCTCACCGCTGAGCGCTTGCCGGAAGCTCAAGGGCTTGCGCATGATGATGTCCACGCTGCCCGAGATGCCGCCTTCGGTGATGTCGGCACGGCTGCTCTTGTAGACAATCGTCTGGCCAATGATTTGAGAGGGCATGAGGCCAAAGCCCACGCTGCGCCCGCTACCGGCCTGGTCACCCACGTGCCAGTCGCCCGAGCTCAACGCGTGTCCGTTGACGGTCACCAGGTTCAGGTTGGGGCTGGTGCCGCGTATGGCCACCCGCTCGGCCTCGTCCATGGCCAGCGCGCCGCCGTACTGCACATTCACACCCGGCAGACGCGACAAAGCATCCGCGATGTTCTTGTCGGGCATCTTGCCGATGTCTTCGGCCGTGATGACATCCACATTGGTGTCGGCGGCCCGCTTGGTGACCAGGGACTGCTCGATGGAGGCCCGAATACCCGAGACTTCAACCCGCTGAGGGGTGCCTTGGGGTGCCGCCTGCTGGGCTTGCGCACCGGCAGCCAGGCTGAACATCAGGGTGGACACCGCAACCGCAATGGGCTCTTGACGGAATTTCATCAGACTGTCTCCTATCACTAGACCTATGGCCCAGTATAGGGAGGGCTATTGGATCCATCTACTGGACCAATTGATCGTTTTCCCTAGCCCTTAGACGGTCGATATTGGGCCGAGGCCAAGCCCTGCGCAAAGCCGGCGGTCATCAGCTCCAGCCGGGTAGGTCCGGCTCCGAAGGGACGGGCCCTTCGGTGTAGCCCGACAAGGTGGTGCCGATGATGTCAAAGCCCAGCTCCCAAGCGGCCCAGGCATCGGCCCAGCATGAGGCATCGGCCATGGCCAAACAGCCCTGCTCATGGATGGCGTGCAAGAGTTCGTCCAGGGCACAGGGCCTCGGGCGGCGGGTGGCGTCCACGGCGATCACATCGGCACCGGCCTGCGCCAGCGCCAGCACGTCTTGGCGAAGCGGCGTGATGCGCACAGGCGAATCGGCCAGGTCGCGTTTGACGATGCCCACGATGGGCACTTGCACAGAAGGCCGGACGCAGGCCAAGCGGCGCGCGCCTTCCAAGCGCAAGGCCCGTGCCCCCCCAGCCACCGCCGCCTGCGCCAAGCGCGAGACGGTTTCATCGTGGTCCAAGGGGCCGCCCTCCACGGGCTGGCACGACACCACCAAACCGCCACGCAGCGCTCCATCGAGCAGCGGCAGGTTCCAGCGCGTGGCTTGGAGCAGCGCAGCCATCAGGCCAAAGGCTCCGTATCACCAGGGGGCCGGCCCACGTTCACCTCAAAGCGGTAGCGGTCTGCCCGGTACAAGGTCTTGCCGTATTCGAAGGCATGGCCATCGGTGGAAAACACCTGGCGCTCCACCATCAAGGCGGGGCTGAAAGCGGCCACATCCAAGAGCTGCGCTTCGTCTTCAGAAAGAACCGTGGCCTGGATTTCCTGCGCTGCGTTGCGGGGCACCACACCATAGTCCCGGCGCAGCACTTCGTACAGCGACTCCACGGCCAGGCAATCCACATCGAAGCCCGGCAAGGTCTCCAAGCACAAATAGGTTTCTTCCAGCGCCATGGGCTCGCCGCTGGCCAGGCGCAGCCGCCGCACCTCCAGCACCCGGCTGCCCGGCACCAGCTTCAGCCCCCTGGCCACACGGGCGTCGGCTCGCGTGGCGCGCGAAGACAGGATCTCACTGGAAGGCACCAACCCGCGCGCCACCATGTCTTCCGAAAATGATCGCAGCAGCAAGGGCTTGAGCCAGCTCTGCCCCGAGACGAAGGTGCCCGCGCCTTGACGGCGCTCCAACACGCCGTCGTGCTGCAGGTCTCGCAGTGCGCGGCGCAGGGTTTCGCGCGCCACGCCCATGCGCGAGGCCAGTTCCCGCTCCGGCGGCAGCCGCATGCCTTCGCCGGCCTGTTGCAGGATCGCTTTCAAGCCCCGCTTGAGTTCTTCGCGCCGTTGCGCCCGGTCCATGTCGCTTGACTCTTCGGCGGCCCGGCCGCCGGTGGATGCTGATGGGTTCAGTGTAGAACAAATTGGACCAATTGGTCTATTTTTAAGCCTCACAAGGTATAGTTCTTCCCATCATCTGCAGCCGTCCGTGAACCGCCGATCGTTCATCACCACCTGGGGCGCCCGCGCGACATGGGCGGCGGCCTGTGTGGCTGTGCCCCGCGTGGCCCGAGCCTCGGGCAGCCTGACGCTGTGGACCATGCAGCTGTCCCCGTTCCACGACGACTATGTGAAGGGCGTCTTGGCCGGTTTTGAAGCCCAGCACCCTGGGGTGCGGGTGAAATGGGTGGACGTGGCCTGGGCCGAAATGGAACGGAAAGTCTTGGCCAGCCTGGCCGCCGGCACCGCGCCCGATGTGGTCAACCTCAACCCGCAGTTTTCTGCGCGGCTGGCGGAGCTGGGCGCCCTGGAAGACCCCAGGTTGCACCTGTCTGCCGCCGAGATCTCGGCCTTCCTGCCGGCTGCTTGGCAGGCCAACCAGTTGGGCGGCGTGACCTTTGCCTTGCCCTGGTACCTGAGCACGACGGTGCAGCTGTTGCGGCAAGACCTGCTGGAACAGGCGGGCGTACGCGCGCCCCGTAACTTCGACGAGCTGCCCCCCGTGGCGCAGGCCCTGCGCCGGCATGCGCAACGCTACGCCTGGTTCGCACCGATGGACGGATCGCTGGCGCTGGAAACACTGGTGTCCATGACCGGCTCCCTGCTCAGTCCCGATGGATGCCGCCCGGCATTCGAAGGCACGCCAGGCCTGCAAGCCTTTGAGTTTTTGCACCGCTGCTACCGCGAGCGCTGGATGCCCCCCACGGTGCTCACCGAAGGCCACCGCGGCGCCGTCCAGCAGTTCCTGGCCGGTGAAGTGGCCATGATGCCCACCGGCATGCAGTTCATTTCACAAGTGCAGCGCACCAATCCCCGCTTGCACCCGCATCTGCGGGTCACGCCGCAATGGTTGCGCGAGGGCACGGCCCCAAACATCGCCGTGATGAACCTGGCCGTGCCCAAGGCCGCAGCCCAACCCGGTCTGGCCATGCGGCTGGCCCAATACATCGCCAACGAAGACAACCAACGGGCCTTGGTGCAGCGCGTGCCCCTGCTGCCCAGCACCCGGCAAAGCTACCAAGACGGGTGGTTCAACCAGGCCACAGGAGACCCGCTGCTGGACGAAGCCCGGCGCGTGTCCACGCAGCAGGTGTTCGCGGGATCGGTGCAGGTACCGCCCTTGCGCCACTATGGCAAGCTGCGAGCGAGCTTCGTGCGCCAGTTGCAACTGGCGATGACGGGGCGCCGCAGCCCGCAGCAGGCCCTGGCCGAAATCAGCCGGGTGTGGGTGCCTTTGCTGGGGTGCCGCGCGTGAACCGGGCCACGCCCCTGTTCTTCCTCTTGCCTGCCTGTGCGGTGATCGGCGCTGTGGTGGTGTACCCGGCCCTGCGGGTGTTGCTCATGAGTTTCACCGACTACAACATGATCAACCCACCGCAACCGGTGGGCTGGGCCCAATACCAGCGCCTGTGGGCTGACCCCTTGTTCTGGTCGGCCTTGGCCAACAGCGCCTTGTACCTGGTGGTGGTGGTGCCCATCCTCGTGTGGGTACCGGCCCTGCTGGCCATTTTGGTCAACCGCCCGCTGCCGGGACTGACCTGGTTTCGCGCAGCCTTGTACCTGCCGGTGGTGACCTCACTGGTCGTCAGCGCTCTGGTGTGGAAGTGGCTGTATGCCGAGCAGGGCCTGCTCAACACGGCGCTGCGCGCCACCGGTTTGATCGAGGACCCTGTCCGTTTCTTGACTGAGCCGGAAAACGCGCTGTTCAGCGTGATGGCGGTGACGGTGTGGAGCGGCCTGGGCTACTACATGGTGATCTACCTGGCGGCCCTGCAGTCGATTCCAACACCGCTGCTGGAAGCGGCCGAACTCGAAGGCGTGAGCCGGCGCCAGCAGATCCAGCACATCATCTTGCCCTTGCTCAAGCCGCAGATGGCGGTGGTCGCCGTGATGTCGGGGATGGCATCGATGAAGGTGTTCGAAGAGGTGTTTGTGATGACCCAGGGCGGGCCTCTAGACAGCACCAAGACGCTGGTGTTCTACCTCTATGAATCCGCCTTCATCGACTTTGAGATGGGCTATGCAGCCGCTGCCGGCGTGATCCTGTTTCTCTTGACCCTGGGGCTGTCCCTGCTCAACCTGAGGCTCTTGGGCAAGCCATGACGCACGTGCACAGCCCGCGCTCCATGACCCGGCGCCGACGCCGCGATGCGGGTCTGCGCTATGCGGCCCTGCTGATGGCCAGCGCCCTCACCGTGGGTCCCTTTCTGTGGTTGCTGAGCACCTCACTCAAAGGTTCGAACGAGGTGCTGCAGGGCAGCGGCATGAGCCTATGGCCGCAGAATCCCACGCTGCACAACTACGCTCAGGTCTGGGCTTCACAGCCCATGCTGCAGTACCTGCTCAACAGCCTGACCGTAGCGGCCCTGGCGGTGAGCTGCAACCTGTTGCTGTGCAGCCTGGCGGCCTATCCATTGGCGCGGATGAACTTCCGTGGCCGGTCATGGGTCTTCACGGGCCTGCTGGCCACGATGATGATGCCGTTTCAACTGCTGATGATCCCGCTGTACGACCTGGCGATTTCGCTGGGGCTGCACAACAGTACCCTGGGCTTGATCCTGCCGCATGCCTGCACTGCGTTTGGCATCTTCTACCTGCGGCAAGCGTTCCTGGCTGTGCCGCAGGCACTGGAGGATGTGGCCTTGATGGAAGGGGTGGGGCGGCTGCAGCTGTGGTGGCATGTGATGTTGCCCCTGGTGCGCCCCTCACTGGCTACGTTGGCCGTCTTCAGTTTCGTTGCGGTTTGGGGCGACTTTCTGTGGCCCTTGGTGCTGCTGGACGACCCTCAGCACTACACCCTGCCGCTGGGTGTCAACCGCCTGGTCAATGCCTTTTCCTTGGACTGGCGCTGGGTGTCGGCCGGTGCCATCTTGTCGCTCATGCCCGTGTTGCTGGTGTTTGCCTTTAGCCAGCGCTTCTTCATTGAAGGGGCTTTGAAGGGGGCGATCAAGGGATGACGCTGCCGCCGGCCTCCGCCCAGCCCACGCCCATGCCCGAACGCCAGCGCGTCGACGTGGTGGTGCACACCCACTGGGACCGAGAGTGGTACATGGACCGCGAGACCACCTTGGCTCGCCTGGAAGTGGTGATGGGGCGTGTATTGGCCGATCTGGATGCCGGTCGACTGCAGCAGTTCCTGTTTGACGGCCAGACCGTGGCCCTTGAAGACCTGGCCTCGCAAGCGCCTGCTGCCCTGATGCAAGGGCTGAAGGCACACGCTCAGGCCGGGCGTCTGGTCTTGGGTCCCTGGTACGTGGCCAGTGACGAGTTTTTGGTCAGCGGCGAGTCGCTGCTGCGCA
>RGEP01000421.1 GCA_009918225.1 Betaproteobacteria bacterium
CTTCGCCGCAGACCGCAAACTTCATCCGAGTCTCCGAACCATATGTCCAGGCGAATGATAAACCTGGTAACGATTGCAACCATACGCGAAACGAGTGCCTGACCGAACACGCAAACCAGCGCGCAAGCGGCCCGGCCGCCGCGCTTCAGCCCACGGTGCTCTTGCGAACCACCAACTGCACCGGCATCGTTCGCGAGCGCGGGGGCTGCCCTTCCAGCTGGGCCAGCAGGGCCTCCACGATCAAGCGGCCGGCTTCGTCCACGGGCTGGTGCACCGTGGTCAGGGGCGGGTCGCTCCAAGCGGCCAGTGGGGCATCGTCGTAACCCGTCACCGACACATCTGCCGGCACGCGCCGGCCTGTGGCGCGAACGGCGGCCACCGCCTGCAAGGCCAAGAGGTCTGAACACGCCACCACGGCATCGAAGGACAAGCCCTCCTGGTAGGCCTGGTCCAAGCGGCGGCGGGCAGCCGCTTCCTCAAAGGGCACATCCAAGAGCCATCGCGGATCGGCTTCGATCCCGGCTTCCTTCAGTGCGTCCAGGTATCCACGGTAGCGCCAGCGCACCTCGGGCAGATCGGGGTTGCCCAGGAACAGGATGCGGCGCCGTCCACCCATGAGCAGGTGGCGCGTGGCCTGGTAGCCCCCACCGTGGTTGTCACCCCCGACGGTGCAATACAGCTGCTGGGGCATCTCGGCGCCCCACACCACCAGCGGCACCTGCCGCGCCGCCAAGCCGTTGAGCTGGTCATGGTGGCGCCATTGGCCAATGATGATCACACCTACCACGCGGCCTGCGTCATAAGCCGCGCCTGCGCTGTCGAGCTTCTCAGCGTCCACACGAGAGAGCAGCATCTCGTAGCCCAAATCCGTGAGGGCATCGGCCAGGCTGCCGACGATCGCCAAGAAGAAGGGATCGGAAATGTGCTGGCGCGAGGCGGCGTCATAGGGCACCACCACCGCTATCGTCCGGTTCTTCTGCAGCCTGAGGTTTTGTGCCCCTTGGTTGATGGTGTAGTTGAGCGACTTGGCCAACTCCACCACGCGGGTGCGGGTCTCCGCATTCACCAAGGTGCTGCCCGACAGCGCCCGCGAAACGGTTGACACGGAAACGCCCGCCAGCCGAGCGATGTCGGCCATTTGCAGCCGGCGCCGCTCGCGGTCCTGGGCCGCTGCGGCAACCGGCTCAGCGGTTCGCGCAGCCGCCGGCTTCACGGCAGCAACTCCAATGCATGCTGATAAGCCGCCTGGCGCATGAGCTCGTCCCAGGGCAGGGGCGGCTCTTGCGGCAGCATGCTCAAGCGGCGCTGTTCGCTGTCGGGATCGGGCTGCCAGCGGCCCTGGGCTGCGGCTTGGCTCAGGCCGTCGAGCAGTTCGTCCACCGCCTGGCCACCGTCCAGGCTTTGGTTGCACAAGAGCACCAAATCACAACCGGCCTCCAGGGCCAAGGCCGCGGCCTGCGCGTAGCTCAGGGTGCCGCCTTCCAGGTGACGCGCACCTTCCATGCTGAGGTCGTCGCTGAAGATGGCGCC
>RGEP01000422.1 GCA_009918225.1 Betaproteobacteria bacterium
CGCTTCTTTGAAACCAGCCGCATCGAGTGGTTCGACTCCATTGGCTGCACGCCGGGGCCCGACCGTGAAGGGCCCGTGATCGTCAACGCCTTCTGCAACTTCCTGATTCAGCTCGAGTACCCGGGGTCGATCGTGCTCAAGCACTACGCGGCCAATCCGGGGCGCAGCAGTTTCGACACCTATGTGACCATGGAGCGCGTCGACCAGCCGGGCGTGATCCACGCGGAAGGCGGGGCCAAGGTGGTGTGGACCGACTTCCGGGCGCAGAAGTCGGTGCCCATTCCAGATTTCGTGCGGGCGCTCATCCTGGCCTGAGCTGGGCCATCGGGATGGGAAGCTGCTGCGGCGCCTGTCGAAAGCCCTGAGGCACGGGTGTGGGGCGCCAAGATGCCCGTCAGGTGGTGAGAAACTTCCTGTTGTACCGTTGCACCGTTTCTCCCGCGTTTTCACAGTCGTTTCCCGTTTCACCGTTCCCCCGCAAGGATTGCTTCGATGAACAAGATCTACCCCTCCGCCGCCGAGGCCCTCAAGGGCATCGTGCGCGACGGGCAATTGTTGGCCGTGGGCGGCTTCGGCCTGTGCGGCATCCCGGAAGCGCTGATCGCCGCACTGCGCGACAGCGGCGTCAAGAACCTCAGCGTGATTTCCAACAACGCCGGGGTCGACGGTTTCGGCCTGGGCTTGCTGCTGGAGACCCGGCAGATCAAGAAAATGATTTCGTCCTATGTGGGCGAGAACAAGGAGTTCGAGCGCCAATACCTGGCCGGTGAACTGGAGCTGGAATTCACGCCGCAAGGCACCTTGGCTGAGAAGCTGCGCGCCGGGGGCGCGGGCATCCCGGCCTTTTTCACCAAGACCGGCGTGGGCACCGTGGTGGCCGAAGGCAAGGAGCTGCGCGAGTTTGACGGCCAGACCTATGTGATGGAGCGCGCACTGGTGCCAGACGTGGCCCTCGTCAAGGCCTACATGGCCGACACCAGTGGCAACCTCGTGTTCCGCCGCACCGCGCGCAACTTCAACCCCGCGGCAGCCATGGCCGGCAAGATCACCGTGTGCGAAGTGGAAAGGATCGTGGAAAAGGGCGAGATCGACCCCGACCACATCCACTTGCCGGGCATTTATGTGCACCGCCTGGTGCTCAACGCCCACCCCGAAAAGCGCATTGAGAAGCGCACCATCACCGAAAGAGCAGGAGTCTGACCATGTCCTGGACCCATGACCAGATGGCCGCGCGTGCGGCCCACGAACTGCAGGATGGCTTCTATGTGAACCTGGGCATTGGCTTGCCAACCCTGGTGGCCAATCATGTTCCGTCCACGATGGAGGTGTGGCTGCAAAGCGAAAACGGCATGCTGGGCATCGGGCCCTTTCCCACCGAGGACGAAGTGGACGCGGACCTGATCAATGCGGGCAAGCAGACCGTCACCACCATCGCCGGCAGCAGCATCTTCGGCAGTCACGACAGCTTCGCCATGATCCGAGCCGGCAAGATCAACCTGTCCATTCTG
>RGEP01000423.1 GCA_009918225.1 Betaproteobacteria bacterium
GCAACAAGTCGGACTCGGTGGTGCAGACCCAGGGTGAGCTGCTGGGCAGCGGCGCCCCCACCCCGGACCGCAACGGCCAGCTGAACTTCCGCGAAATGTACGGTGAGGCCAGCTTGCCCCTGGTTCAGGGACGTCCCGGCGCTCAGTCCATCAACCTGGGTGGCGGCTACCGCCGCACCGAGTTCAACACCACGGTGGGCGGCTCCAAGGACTACGGCAGCTACAAGGCTGGCCTGGACTGGACCCCGACCAAGGGCCTGCGCCTGCGCGGCGAGCAGCAGCGTGCCACGCGTGCACCCAACGTGAACGAGTTGTACGCACCGGTTGTGACGGGCCTGGCCACCTTGGCGGTGGACCCCTGCCAGGGCACGCGCATCGCCGCAGGCGACGCCGGCAAGGCGGGCACCCTGACTGGCCTGTGCCAGCAAACCGGCGTGCCGACCGCCCAGATTGGCAACGTGGCTGCCCCCTCTTCCAGCCAGATCAACAACACCAGCGGCGGCAACCCGGCCCTGGGCCCTGAGAAGGCTGACACCACCACCTTGGGCTTGGTGTGGGAGCCGCAGGCCGTTGACGGCTTGTCGATGACCCTGGACTACTGGAAGATCATCATCAACGGCGCGGTGTCCAGCCCCACCGCTGGTCAGGTGATCAACGGCTGCTTCGACCCCACGCTCAACCCCGGCTTCTCCTACAACGCCTTCTGCCAGCTGATCCAGCGCGATTCGCTCAACGGCAGCTTGAACGGTGTGGGCAGCAAGGGTGTGAGCACGCAGTCGTCCAACCTGGGCTACTTTGCCTACAACGGCATCGACATCGGCGGCAACTACCGTGTGCCGCTGGCCAAGATGGGCCAGCCCATCCCGGGCCGTCTGGACCTGAGCCTGCAGGTCAGCTTGCTGCGCAAGGCCGACTACAAGTCGCTGCCGACCGTGGCCACGCTGGAGCAAGCCGGCTACTACGGTGTGGATGTGGGCACGCCGTACTCCAAGACCCGCTTCTCGCAGCGCGGCAATTGGCAGAACGGCAAGTACGCCCTGAGCTACAACTGGCGCTACATCGGCGGCTCCACCGAGCAGCCGGGCGGCACCACCTACCTGCCGCAGTACTCCACCTTGCCGGCGGTCAGCTACTTTGACCTGTCGGGCAGCGTGCAAGCCCACAAGAACCTGAAGCTGTCGCTGACGGTCAACAACATCATGAACAAGCAGCCCCCGTTCATCGGCACCGGCATTGGCCCTGGTGCGACGAACTTCGGCAACGTGTTCCCGACGGTCTACGACATCGTGGGCCGGCGCTACACGCTGGTGGCCACAGCCAAGTTCTGATCGGGTTCTTTCCCCTTCTAAGGCGGGCCTCGTGCCCGCCTTTTTTTGTGCTCGGTTTATCCTGTTGCCGATGAAGACCGTCCTGGCCCAAGCACAGTCCTTGATTGAATCCGGCTTCGCAGCGCAAGGCGCTGGACGCCTGGACGACGCACGCAAGGCCTATGCGCAGGCCT
>RGEP01000424.1 GCA_009918225.1 Betaproteobacteria bacterium
CGGCCGTGAGGGCGCGTTCGGCGCCGCCTTTTTCGCCGAGCAGCTCAAGGGCGCCGGCTGGCACGTCTGCGCGTGCGGGGATCTGCGTCATGACATCAGGGTGTCGGGCTCGTGCCCGCTGGCCTGAGCTTAGTGGCTTTCTAACGCGAGCCGTAATCGGTCAGCGACCTCAGACTTATCCGGGTTGTTTGCTGCGCCGCCGGGCGGCCGGCTTGGCCGTTGCTGCCGGGTCGCCTGTTTCCCAGGCTCGGATCCACTCATCAGGAAGGAACTGCTCGTCCTGTAGCCAGAGCTGCGTCAATTCCGACGAGGAGTAGTCGTCGAGGGCCAAGACCTCTCGGAACCGCTTGCGGTACATCTCCGGCACCGACCCGACGAGTCCCTCCAGTGCGTCAGTGACGTCTGCCTCGCGCTTCTTGATCACACGGCGCACGTGACGCCGCCACTTCTGGCAGAGCTCCTCGGCTTCCTTGGTCGAAAAGGTGGGAGAAAGAACTGCCTGGTAAGCATCCGGCACGGGCAGATACCCGATGTAGCAGCTCCAGAAATCAACGGCGTCCCAGGGTTTTCCGTCGTTGCCCCGCAATGGCTCGGCATATTCGAGCTGTTCGCGGATGCGTTGGGATTTCACCCCGTCCAATCGTCTGTCGCCCAGGAGCCTGCGGTTCAGCTCCTCAAGTTGGAAGAAGGCCTTCTGGCGCAACTCGCCGGCCTTGCCCTGCTCGATGACCGAGAGGTTGCCGTAGGAGATCACCTCAAACTTCGCTTCGGCACCCCACTCGCAGGCGGTGTACTGGGTCCAGCCGTTGCGGCGGCGCCAGTTCAACAGCATCTTCCCGAAGGCCCGACGTGACTCCTGTTGCCAGTCGAGGACGGCCTGGTAGGAGCGCCCCGTCAGGTCCATGTCGTATGTCATAGCCCGATTCTACGACCTGCTTGCCATTGCAAGCCAGAGCCTGTCAAGACTTGGCGGCATGGATTGAGTGGTTCACCGGCTCGGCCAGCAGCTGTTTGACCTGCTGACCGCTCAGGATCCGGCCCGTCTGAGCCTGGAAGCGCAGGGCCAGCGTGTACGGGTGTGCACCGGGATGACGGCGAGCGAGCGCCTGCAGCTGCCGGCTGAGCTCGGGCCGGTTCATGCCGTTTGCTCCTCGACGGCGCTCAGCGTCAGGACCGCCTGGGCCTGTTGAACCGAGCGGCAGACGGCAGCAAGGCCGCCGAGATCTTGCACCGCCTGCAGGAAGGCGCGCTGCTCCGGACTGACGACCCCGCAGTTCGTCTTGATCTCCAGAGCAACGAACTGAGCAATCCGCTGGCCGACCAGCTCGGGTGTGATCTCCAGCGAGCGCAGGCCGATCAGGTCACTGCTGCCCTTGCACAGCCCGAAGCGCACGAAGCGCCCCTGCTGGTCGACCAAAGCGCCGGTGTTGTTGCGCCAGAGCCGTACCGGTCCGCGGCCGCAGGCCAGGCGGATGCGCTGCTGGATCTCGTGTTCGCTGG
>RGEP01000425.1 GCA_009918225.1 Betaproteobacteria bacterium
TCACCCTGGCTGCCGGTCATCAGCAACAGGGTTTCGCGATCGGGCAGATCGCGGATCTGCTTGATCGGCACGAACAGATCATCGGGGCAGCGCATGTAGCCGAGCTCGCGCGCCTTGGCGATCACGTTCAACATCGAGCGGCCCAGCAGGCCCACCTTGCGACCGTGCTTGAGCGCCAGCTCAAGGATCATCGCCACCCGGTGGGTGGAGCTGGCGAAGGTGGTGAGGATCACGCGCCCCTCGGCCTGGGCGATGTGACGATCGAGGTTGGGGAACACGGCCCGCTCGGGCGGGGTGAAGCCCGGCAGTTCAGCGTTGGTGGAGTCGGAGAAGAGGCAGAGCACACCCTGCTCGCCGTAGTGGGCCATGCGCTGGATGTCGAAGGTCTCGCCATCGACGGGGGTGTGATCAAACTTGAAGTCGCCGGTGAAGATCACCACGCCCTCAGGGGTGGTGATCGCCAACGAGAAGCTGTCGGCGATCGAATGGGTGTTGCGGATGAACTCCACCGAGAAGTGCTGGCCCACCTTCACCACGTCGCGCGGCCGCACGGTCTGGAGGGTGGTGCGGTCGGTAACGCCCGCTTCCTCCATCTTGCCTGTGAGCATCGACAGGGCCAGGCGCGGCCCATAGATCACCGGAATATTGAAGTTCTTGAGATGATGCGCAATGCCACCGATGTGATCTTCATGACCGTGCGTCACGATCATGCCGCGGATGCGCTTCTGGTTTTCACGCAGATAACTCGTGTCCGGCATCACCACATTGACGCCGTGCATGCCGTCGCTGGGGAAGGCCAGACCGGCGTCCACCAACATGATGTCGTCGCCGTACTCGAACACGCAGGTGTTCTTGCCGATCTCATGCAGACCGCCGAGCGGAATCACGCGCAGGCAGGGTTTGCGAGGAGCGCCATGACCGTTGGCGCCATTGCGGCTGTTGATTTGACCAGACATTCAGAAATGGGGTGCCGGCAACGCCGGCCAGAGAACGGGGAGATGTGGCTGAAACGGAGCACCGGCCGCCGGTCGGGGCGGGCGATGGGCCTTGGCGTCAGGTGGGACGCAGGGCTGCAAGCACGGAGGTAAGGCGGTCGCGCACGTCGCTGGAAGCGGGAACAAGGGGAAGACGGGGTGCACCCACGGGCCAGCCACTCAGCTCGAGCGCCGCTTTGACCGGGATGGGATTGGTGGTGCAGAACAGGGCCTTGCACAGGGGCAGCAGCTGTTCATGCAGCGCCAGGGCGGTGGCCTGATCGCCGGCCAGGAAGGCCTGCACCAGCCGCTGGATGCGTTCACCGGCCAGGTGGCTGGCCACGCTCACCACACCCACGGCCCCCACAGCCAGCATCGGCAGGGTGAGGGCGTCATCACCGCTGTAGACGGCCAGGCGGTCGCCGCAGGAGGCCCGCAGGGCACTCACCTCTTCGGTGGTGCCGCTGGCGGCCTTGAAGCTCACCACATTGGGCTGGTCCATCAGCCGGGCGGTGGTCTCCGGGC
>RGEP01000426.1 GCA_009918225.1 Betaproteobacteria bacterium
AACACCATGGGCTTGGCCAAGGCCTCCCTGGAGGCCAGCGTGCGGTACACCGCCGCCAGCCTTGGCCCCAAGGGCATCCGCGTCAACGGCATCTCCGCCGGACCCATCAAGACGCTGGCGGCCTCGGGCATCAAGGGCTTCGGCAAGATCCTGAGCGTGGTGGAGGAAACAGCCCCCTTGCGGCGCAACGTCACGATCGACGATGTGGGCAACGTGGCCGCGTTTTTGCTTTCGGACCTGGCTGCTGGCGTGACGGCCGAGATCACCTATGTGGACGGCGGCTTCAGCCGCATGGCGGGCATGCCGGCCGAGGGCTGAATGCCCCCGAGCCGAGCCGCTTGGCCGCTTGGCCGCTTTAATCGGCCTTGACGCAGTCCACGTAATAGCGCACCGCGCCGTTTTCCAGCGGCTCTTCAACCAGGCCGTGCACATCGGTGTCAAAGCCGGGGAAACGCTTGTTGAAGTCCCGCGTGAAGCGCAGGTAATCCACGATCTTGCGGTTGAAGCGTTCGCCAGGCACCAACAGCGGAATGCCGGGCGGGTAAGGCGTCAGCAGCGAGGTGGTGATGCGGCCTTCGAGTTGTTCAATCTCCACGCGCTCGGTTTGCCGATGCGCGATCTTGGCGTAGGCGTCGCTGGGTGTCATGGCCGGCTGGAGATCGGAGAGGTACATCTCCGTGGTCAGCTTGGCCACGTCGTACTCGGCATAGGCCTCGTGGATGGACTGGCACAAATCCTTGAGCCCCATGCGCTCGTAGCGCGGGTGCGCCTGGCAGAACTCGGGCAAGCAGCGCCACAGCGGCGCATTCTTGTCGTAATCGTCCTTGAACTGCTGCAAGGCGGTGAGCATCGTGTTCCATCGTCCCTTGGTGATGCCGATGGTGAACATGATGAAGAAGGAGTACAGGCCCGTCTTCTCCACGACCACGCCGTGCTCGACGAGGAACTTCGTCACAATCGAAGCCGGGATGCCACTGGTGTCGAACTTGCCGTTGACATCCATGCCCGGCGTCACGATGGTGCACTTGATCGGGTCGAGCATGTTGAAGCCTGGCGCCAGGTCTCCAAAGCCATGCCACTCCTCGTGGGCCCTGAGCATCCAGCGGTCGGCTCGGCCCACGCCTTCTTCCGGCAGGTTCTCTGGCCCCCAAACCTTGAACCACCAATCGTGGCCGAACTCTTCGTCCACCTTGCGCATGGCGCGGCGAAAGTCCATCGACTCGGCGATGCTTTCCTCGACCAAGGCCGAGCCCCCTGGGGGCTCCATCATGGCCGCGGCCACATCGCACGAGGCAATGATGGCGTACTGCGGTGAGGTCGAGGTGTGCATCAGGTAGGCCTCGTTGAACAGATGCCGGTCGAGCTTGACGCTTTGTGAGTCCTGCACCAAGACTTGCGAGGCCTGCGACAGGCCCGCCAACAACTTGTGCGTGGACTGCGTGGCGTACACCATCGAGGTCTTGGGTCGCTCCCGCCGCTTGCCCATGGCGTGGAAGG
>RGEP01000427.1 GCA_009918225.1 Betaproteobacteria bacterium
ACCACCGACTTGCCCGAGCCGGAAATGCCGGTGATCAGCACCAACTTGCGCGCGGTGTGGGCGGCTGCGGTGGTCATGGTGTGGTGGAAGAGCGCCCGCTTTCGAGCAGGCTTTGGGCATGGGCCACGCTGGTCGACAGGCGTTCGCCGCCAAGCATGCGGGCCAGCTCGGCCACCCGGGCTTCGCCATCGACGGCCACCACGCGGCTGCTGGTGTGCCCCGCTTGGGCTTGTTTGCTGACCAGGTAATGGTGGTCGGCGCAGGATGCCACTTGGGCCAGGTGGGTGACCGACAAGACCTGCCGCTGGCGGCCCAGCTGTTTCATCAGGCGGCCCACCGTGTCGGCCACGGTGCCGCCCACGCCCGCATCAATTTCGTCGAAGATCAGCGTGGCCGCGCCGTCGGGGTCGTCTTGTGCAGTGGTCACCGCGATGGCCAAGGCCAGGCGCGAGAGTTCGCCGCCCGAGGCCACCTTGGCCAGGGCACGCGGCTCGCTGCCTTCATGTCCGGCCACCCGCAGCTCGGCTGATTCGCGGCCCCAAGACTGCGGCTCGGTTTCAGGCAACAGGGCCACCTCGAAGCGCCCGCCGGCCATGCCCAGTTGCTGCATGGCTTGGGTGACCTGCTGGCTCAAGCGGGGGGCAGCCTTGCGCCGCGCTTTGGTGGCTGCGCTGGCAGCGCGTTCGTAATCGGCCAAGGCGGCTTCCGGCAGTTCTTCGGGTTGGCGGCGCAGCCGGCGCGCCAGGCCCATCCAGGCCGACAGGCGCTCGTCGAGTTCTTGCAGGCGCGCCGGGTCGGTGTCGGTGCGGCCCAAATAGCTGCGCAGGCTGTGTGCGGCGTCTTCCAGAAGGGACTGGGCCTGTTCCAGGGTTTCGGTGATCGAGCCCAGGCGCGGGTCGTGGCGCTGCACCTCGTGCAGGCGCTGCAGTGCGGTGTGCAAGCCGCGAAGCACCGAGTCGCCTTCGCCATCCAAGCACTCCACGCTGGCTTGGCCGGCTTCGATCAGCGACTGCCCGTGCGACAGCCGTGCATGGTCGTCGTTGAGTTCGCGCCACTGGCCTTCGGCCGGGCCCAATTTGCGCAGCTCACCGAGTTGCCAGGCCAGGCCTTCGCGTTCACGGGCCAGGGCGTCGGCCTGGGTGCGGGCTTTTTCCAAAGCTTCACGCGCTTGGCGCCAGGCCTGCCAGGCGGCGTGCACCGCGCGCGCATCAACCGCGGCCACCGCGTCGAGCAGGGCGCGCACCGAAGCGGGGCGGGTCAGGCTTTGCCAGGCGTGTTGACCATGGATGTCCAGCACGTGGTCGGCCACCTGCTTGAGCTGTGCGGCCGTGGCGCTGTGCCCGTTGATCCAGGCGCGGCTCTTGCCGTTGGCGTCAATGCTGCGCCGCAGGAGCAAGGCACCCTCTTCCGTTTCCAGGCCGGCTTCGGCCAGCCACGGCAAGAGGCTGCGTGGACAGTCGAATTCGGCGCTGATGTCGGCCCGGGCCGCCCC
>RGEP01000428.1 GCA_009918225.1 Betaproteobacteria bacterium
CACTTCCGTCCTCTACATCGACCGCCACCTGGTGCACGAGGTCACGAGCCCCCAGGCCTTCGAGGGCCTACGCTTGGCTGGCCGCAAGCCCTGGCGCATCACGTCGATCGTGGCCACCGCCGACCACAACACGCCCACCACGGGCTGGGAACTGGGGCTCGATGGCATCACCGACCCCACCTCGCGCCAACAGGTTGTCACGCTCGACGAGAACATCCGCAGCGTGGGAGCCGCGGCCTACTTTCCCTTTTTGGACAAGCGCCAGGGCATCGTTCACGTGATCGGCCCAGAGCAGGGCGCCACGCTGCCGGGCATGACCGTGGTCTGCGGTGACAGCCACACCTCCACCCATGGCGCGTTTGGGGCCCTGGCCCACGGCATTGGCACCTCCGAGGTGGAACACGTGCTGGCCACCCAAACCCTGTTGGCCAAAAAGGCCAAGAACATGTTGGTCAAGGTGGAGGGCGACTTGGCGCCTGGCATCACCGCCAAGGATGTGGTCTTGGCCATCATCGGCAAGATTGGCACCGCTGGCGGCACCGGCTACACCATCGAATTCGGTGGCAGTGCCTTGCGCAGCCTGTCCATGGAAGGCCGCATGACCGTGTGCAACATGGCCATCGAGGCCGGTGCCCGCGCGGGCCTTGTGGCCGTGGACGACAAGACCATCGCCTATGTGAAGGGCCGCCCCATGGCGCCCAAGGGCGTGGAGTGGGACCAGGCCGTGGCCTACTGGCGCACCCTCCATTCCGACCCCGATGCGAAGTGGGATGCCGTGGTCGAGTTGGATGCGGCGGCCATACGCCCTCAGGTGACCTGGGGCACCTCGCCCGAGATGGTCCTGTCGATCGAAGACCGTGTGCCTGATCCCGACAAGGAAAAGGACGCCAGCAAGCGGGCTGCCATTGAGAACGCGCTGAAGTACATGGGGCTTGAGCCCAACAAGGCGATCAACGACATCCGTGTGGACAAGGTCTTCATTGGGTCGTGTACCAACAGCCGCATTGAAGACATGCGCGAAGCCGCAGCCGTGGTCAAGCGCATGGGCGGTCGGGTGGCCTCCAATGTGAAGTTGGCCTTGGTGGTACCGGGCTCGGGGCTGGTGAAGGTTCAGGCCGAGGCCGAGGGCTTGCACGAGGTGTTCAAGGCTGCGGGCTTTGAGTGGCGCCAGCCAGGCTGCTCCATGTGCCTGGCCATGAATGCCGACCGTTTGGAACCCGGCGAGCGTTGTGCATCGACGAGCAACCGCAATTTCGAAGGGCGCCAAGGTGCCGGTGGCCGCACCCACCTGGTCAGCCCGGCCATGGCGGCTGCTGCTGCGCTGGCTGGCCACTTTGTGGACATTCGCCGCATCGCCTAAGGACACATTTATGAAGCCTTTTACCGTGCACAAGGGCATCGCTGCGCCCCTGAACCGCGAAAACATCGACACCGACGCCATCATCCCCAAGCAGTTCTTGAAGTCCATCAA
>RGEP01000429.1 GCA_009918225.1 Betaproteobacteria bacterium
TGGTGTCCGAGGCCAGCCTGCGCAACGGCACCGATCGAATTCGTGTCATCAAGGGTTTGAACCGTGCAACGGGCGCGCAGCCTTGGCTCAATGGCGGCGGCCTTTACCGGCGAGCGGCGGTGCTGGCTGCCGGTGGCTTTGCGGGGGACACGCGCCTGGCCGCCTTTGAAGAGGCCGATCTGGGCCTGCGCCTAGAGCGCCAGGGCTGGTCCGTTCAAAGGCTCAGTGAGGTGTCGATGGTGCACCACGGACACCCACTGCCGGCCTGGAAGGTCTTGGCGGCCCGCTGGAAGGCCGGCCGGTTCGAAGCCGCGGGCCGGCTGCTCAAGTTGCACGGCTTCAAGTCCAACGGCTGGCGGGTTTGGCGCCTGATGGCCCATCCGCTGTTGTTGGCCTTGGTGTGGATGGCCGTGGCCGCATCGGCTGTGGTGGCCTACATGGCGCCTGGGCCATCCCCGATGGTTTGGGTTGGCGCTGGAGTCGTGGGCTTGGCCCTGATCGACCTGGGGATCAAGCGCAACCTGCCGCACGCGCTGACGTCCTGGATGGACTGGCACTTGATGCTGCTGGGTCTGGTGATCGGGGTGCTGCGCCCACTGCCCGATCGTCTGCTGCACATCGACCATCGTGTCTTGGCTGAGGCTGGCCATCGGCTGGACCGTGGGCCGATGGGCGCAGGGCGGACAGCGCCATGATGGCCCAGGTGCAACGCGCGTTCGTGCGCCTGTTGATCGGCAAAGCCTTGACGGTGGTGCTGGGGCTGACGGTGCTGCTGTTGATTTGGCGGCGGGTGTCTCCAGAAGCCTATGGCCAATACCTCAGCCTGGTGGCCACCGCGGAAATCGTGTCCCTGGTCAGCGCCCTGGGCCTGTCGACGGTGGCGCAGCGCCACCTGCCCGTTTGGCTGGCCCACGCCACCGGGCCGGGTGAGGCGTTCGCTCGGGTGGCCCAAGTGCTGCTGGGTCGGACCGTCTTGGCCGGCGTGTTTCTGGGTGGTCTGGCCTGGGCGGCGGGGTCCTCTGGGCCCATTTGGTCGGCCTTGTCCGGCGTGCTGCAGTCGCCCTTGGCCTTGGCGCTGCTGATCCTGACCGTATTGGCCAGGAGCTTGGAGGAGGTGCAGGCCGCGCTGCTGATGCAGACCTGGGTACAGGGGTTGGCGGTGGCTGCCCACACGATGCGCCTGGCCGCACTGACGACACAGACACCCGTGGGTACAGGCGCAGCCGCACCCTTTGAATGGCTGGTGAGGTTGGAACTGGCCATTGTGTGTGTCGTGGTGACCGTGGGCTTGGTGGCCACCGCGGTGCGAGCGGTCGGCACCGGCCGTGCCGAGGAGGCCCTTCGCCGTGAACCATCGAGCACCTGGCTCCAAGCATGGCGCACCGCTCTGGAGTTTTGGTGGATTCAATGCCTGGGGCTGTTGTGGAGCTTGCATGTGCTGCGCCTGATCTTGCACGCATGGGCGGGGCC
>RGEP01000430.1 GCA_009918225.1 Betaproteobacteria bacterium
TCCGCTGCTGGCCATGGCCCTGCCCTGGATCTCCCACTTCCAGATCCGCAACCGCGGCACGGTCTGCGGTTCTCTGGCCCATGCCGACCCCTCGGCGGAATTGCCGCTGGTGCTGTGCGCATTAAACGGGGAAGTGGAGCTGGTCTCCTCGCGGTCGAGTCGATGGGTGAGCGCCTCGGACTTCTTCACCGGCATGCTCAGCACCAGCCGTCGGCCCGATGAATTCCTGCGGCGTGCCCGCTTCCCGCAAGCAAAGGCAGGGCAAGCCTTCGCCTTCAGGGAGTTCGGTCTGCGGCACGGCGACTTCGCCGCTTGCGCCGTGGCGGTGGTGGCCTCCCGGAACACGATTCGGATCACCGTGGGAGGCGTGGCCGACAAGCCCACCAGCCGCGAGTGGCCCCAACTCGAGAGATCCGCTTTGGACGATGCGCTCAACGACCTGGCCTGGGATCTCCAGGCCCGCAACGACTCCCAAGTTTCAGCGGCCATGCGACGCCACCTGGTGCGCCGGCTGGGTCGACAGGCTGTGGACGCTGCGGTTCAAGCCTTGGAGATCGCATGAACAGCAGCTCGAACCATCACCGACACGCCACCTACCCGGTGGTCGTTGAGCACAATGGCCACAGCCGCTGTGGCCAGGCCAGTACACGCACCCTGCTGAGCGACTTCCTGCGTCATGAGCTGGGCGCCACCGGCACCCATGTGGGCTGCGAGCACGGAGTGTGCGGAGCCTGCACGGTGCTGATCGATGGCGTGGCCCAACGCACCTGCCTCACGCTGGCCGTCCAGTGCGACGGCCGCAGCATCAAGACGGTTGAGGCGCAAGACCCGCTGCTCGATGAGCTGCGCGCGGCTTTCTCGCGGCATCACGCTTTGCAATGCGGATTCTGTACCTCGGGCATTCTGATGTCCTGCGTGGACTGGATCACCCGACTGCGTGCCCACGGCCATAAGGCGGACGAAACGGCCGTGCGTGAAATGCTCTCGGGGCACTTGTGTCGCTGCACGGGCTACACGCCCATCGTGCAGGCGGTGATGGAGGTGGCAAATGCTTGATCTGGGTCGAACCTTCCTGCAGAGCCTGGAGCGCAACCCCAACGCCTGTGCCCTGGTGGACGACGCGCTTCGGCTGAGTTACGCACAGTGGGGCTTGCAGATCGGGGGGGTGCAGCAAGCCCTGAGCAAAATGGGCCTCAGGCGCGGTGACCACCTTCTCAGTATTCTTCAGAACCGCCATGAGGCGGCCACCCTGCACTGGGCCTGCCAGTTCGCCGGCATCATCCTCACGCCCCTGAACTGGCGCGCCAAGGCCGACGAGGTGGACTACGCGATCGAGAACTCGCAGGCTCGAGCATTGGTATTTGAGGCCGTCAGCCAGGCTGCCGTTCAGGAAAGCCCAAGGGCGTTCCTCGCCGACAGCGCGCCGAGCGTGCTGCCGCGCTGGCTCATGTCGCGCAGAACCGCTACGGC
>RGEP01000044.1 GCA_009918225.1 Betaproteobacteria bacterium
AACAGGGCCATGCGGGTGAGCAGTTCGCCCTTGCCGGGAATGGGCTCGCCCATCACCACATCGAAGGCCGACAGCCGGTCGCTGGCCACCATGAGAATGCGGTCGCTGCCCACCGCATAGTTGTCCCGAACCTTGCCGCGGGCCAGCAGGGGCAGCGACGTGATGGAGGAATTCAGCAAGGCGGAGGGCGCGGTCACAGGTTGTCCAGTCGGGTTTTGGGCGGTGTCGCCCGGTGGCTGTTCCCTTGCGGGCGTCAGCCCTCAATCGTGCCGATTTTAGGGCGCCGGCGTCTGGGCAAATCCCACGTAGCGCGCACAAAAACGCGCCTTGCCCCGCTCCTCGAAAGCCTGTTCGCTCCAGTCGCCAGGCCCCAAACGGTGCGCAAACTCGCTGCGATAGCGGTACACCCAGGCCCGCTGCGGCTCAGCGCTGGTGAAGGCCCCGGGGGTCAGGGCAGGCACACAGGTCGGGGCGGCGGCCGAAGCATCTGATGGCTCCTGCAGAACCACCATCACCGACACGCGCTCATACTCTTGGCCCTCAAAGTCATCCAAACGCTGCAGCTCTTGCGGCGTCAGGCCCCAGTACAGCACCCCTTGCAGGGCCGGGGCACCGCTTTGCGGCACCAAACCCGGATAGTCTTGCCCCATCACGGGGTGTCGCACGTGGCCATGAAGCCAGGCCTTCGTGCGCTGCAGCGCAGGCACCTCACGGCCGCAGACCCGGGCCATGATGTCGGGCCACATCAGGGAACCATAGGTGAAGCAGGCCGAAGGTTGCAAGACAGCGCCGCCTCAGCCTCAGTGCACCACTTGGTTGAGTTCGCCGCGCTGGTAGGCGCCCGCCATGTCATGCAAGCTGCGCGCTGCAATCTTGCCGGCCTGGCCTTCGCAACCGAATTGCAGGTAGCGCGCCTTGCAAACCTGAAGGGCGGCTTCGCGCGCGGGCTTGAGCCACTCGCGGGCGTCGAACTTGTCGGGATTCTCGGCAAGGAACTTGCGCACCGCGCCGGTCATGGCCAAGCGGATATCGGTGTCGATGTTGATCTTGCGCACGCCGTGTTTGATCGCCTCTTGGATCTCTTCGATGGGCACGCCGTAGGTTTCCTTCATCTTCCCGCCATATTGGTTGATGATGGCCAGCAGTTCAGGGGGCACCGAAGACGATCCGTGCATCACCAGATGGGTGTTGGGAATGCGGGCATGGATCTCCTTTACGCGTGAGATCGCCAGAATGTCGCCCGTGGGCTTGCGGCTGAACTTGTAGGCGCCGTGGCTGGTGCCAATCGCAATGGCCAAGGCATCGAGCTGCGTGGCTTTCACAAAAACCGCCGCTTCTTCCGGGTCGGTCAGCATCTGGCTGTGGTCGAGCTTGCCCTCTGCTCCAATGCCGTCTTCCTCGCCGGCGTCCCCGGTTTCCAGGTTGCCCAGGCAACCCAGCTCGCCCTCCACCGTCACCCCTACGGCATGCGCCATCTGCACCACCTTGCGGGTGACGTCGACGTTGTAGTCAAAGCTCGACGGCGTCTTGCCGTCTTCCATCAAGGAGCCGTCCATCATCACCGAGCCAAAGCCCAAGTCGATGGCGCCCTGGCACACCTTGGGACTGGTGCCATGGTCTTGGTGCATCACCAGCGGAATCTGTGGGTAGGCCTCCATGGCCGCCTGGATCAGGTGCTTGATGAAGCTCTCGCCGGCGTACTTGCGTGCACCCGCACTGGCCTGCAAGATCACCGGCGCGCCCACCTCGGCGGCGGCGGACATCACCGCCTGCACCTGCTCGAGGTTGTTCACATTGAAGGCCGGAATCCCGTAGCCGTTCTCAGCGGCGTGGTCGAGCAGTTGGCGCATGGAAACGAGCGGCATGGTGATCCCCAAGTAGAAGGCCGAAGGCGTGTTGTAACCGTGATGTAACTCACGGCATTTTAGGGATCACCGGGCTTCGAAACCCTGACAGGGCGCCTTGCCCTAGCCGCCTACTCGGGCCACCTTCAGCATGTTGGTGCCACCGGGGTAGCCCATGGGCTCACCGCAGGTGATCGCATAGGTGTCGCCCGGCTTCAAGACGCCACGGGTCACCAGCAGCTGCTCGGCGTGGGAGAGGGCTGCGTCTCGGTCAGACAGATGCGGCATCAGCATGGCGCTGACGTTTCGGTACAACGCCATGCGGCGCTGGCTGACCGGTTGCGAGGTCAGGCCGAAGATGGGCACATCAATGCGGTGACGGCTCATCCACAGCGCCGTCGATCCCGACTCGGTCAAGGCAATGATCGCCTTGCAACCCAGGTGGTGCGCCGTGAACAGCGCCCCCATGGCGATGCTCTGGTCAATACGGCCAAAGCGGCGGTCGGCCATGTCCGCATCCAAGTGGGTCTCTTCGGCTTTCTCGGCGGCCATGCAGATGGCCGACATGGCCTCCACCGTTTCCACCGGGTACTTGCCGGCCGCAGTCTCGGCGCTGAGCATCACCGCATCGGTGCCATCCAGCACCGCGTTGGCCACATCACTGACCTCGGCGCGGGTGGGCACGGGGTTGGTGATCATGCTCTCCATCATCTGCGTGGCCGTGATCACCACCTTGTCCATTTCGCGGGCCAGGCGAATCATGCGTTTTTGCAGGGCGGGCACAGCTGCATTGCCCACTTCCACCGCCAGATCACCCCGCGCCACCATGATCCCGTCGCTGGCCTTGAGGATGGACTCCAACAAGGGGATGGCTTCGCTGCGCTCGATCTTGGCAATCAAGCCGGGCTTGTGGCGATAGGGCTCGCCCGCCACGTTGGCCAGTTGGCGCGCCATCTCCATATCGGTGGCGCTCTTGGGAAAGCTCACCGCGATGTACTCACATTGGAACGACACCGCCGTCTTGATGTCCTCCATGTCCTTGGCCGTCAGAGCCGGTGCGGTCAAGCCACCGCCTTGCTTGTTGATGCCCTTGTTGTTGGAGAGTTCGCCGCCGATGCGCACCACCGTGTGCACCGCGTCACCGCGCACGCTGTCCACTTCCAAGACCAACAGGCCGTCGTTGAGCAGCAGCACATCGCCGGGCTTCACATCACGGGGCAGTTCCTTGTAGTCCAGCCCCACCCGCTCATTGGTGCCCAGGCCGGTGTAACCCCCATCCAGGATGAAGGCCTGCCCGTTGCGCAGCTCGGTCTTGTTGCCTTCGAACTTGCCGACCCGAATCTTGGGTCCCTGCAGGTCCGCCATGATGGCCACGGCCTTGCCCGCACGCTGGGCCGCCTCCCGCACCATGGTGGCGCGGTCGATATGGTCCTGTGCGGAACCGTGGGAAAAATTCAGCCGCACCACGTCCACGCCCGCAGCCATCAGCTTGTCCAACACCTCCGGCGTGGACGAGGCTGGGCCCAGGGTGGCCACTATCTTGGTTTGACGCAGCATGATGACTCCGCTTGTAACTTTGTTTCATTCTCACACGGGTCACCACCCCGGGGGTTACCGGGCCGGTACGGAGCGCCAACGCGCTGCCGGCGATCAGCCGGCCGCGCGACGCGAGAGGATCTCAAAGGCCGGGAGCGTCTTGCCCTCCAGCACCTCGAGAAAGGCCCCGCCACCGGTGGAGATGTAACCCACCTGCTTCTCAATGCCGTACTTGGCGATGGCGGCCAAGGTGTCGCCACCGCCCGCGATGCTGAAGGCCTGGCTTTGGGCGATGGCTCGCGCCACCGTCTCGGTGCCCTGCGCAAAGGCATCGAACTCAAACACGCCAACCGGCCCGTTCCAAACGATGGTGCCTGCAGCCATGAGGCGTTGAGCCAGCAGCGCAGCCGTTTGCGGGCCAATGTCCAGGATCAGGTCGTCGTCGTCCACGGCATCCGCGGCCTTGACCGTGGCCGGCGCGTCTGCAGCAAAAGCCTTGGCACACACCACATCCACCGGGATGGGGACCTCGGCACCGCGCGCCTTCATGGATTGAATCACCGCCCGGGCCTGGTCCACCAGATCAGGCTCGGCCAGGCTCTTGCCGATCTTCAGGCCAGCGGCCAGCATGAAGGTGTTGGCGATGCCCCCGCCCACGATCAGCCCATCCACCTTGTCTGACAGGCTCTGCAGAATGGTCAGCTTGGTGGAGACCTTGGAGCCGGCCACGATGGCCACCAGCGGGCGCTTGGGCGAGGCCAAGGCCCTGCTGATGGCGTCCATCTCCGCGGCCAACAAAGGGCCGGCACAGGCCACCGGTGCGAACTGCGCGACCCCGTAAGTGCTGGCTTCAGCGCGATGGGCAGTGCCGAACGCATCGTGCACAAAGATGTCACACAGCGCGGCCATCTGTCGCGAAAGGGCTTCGCTGTTTTTCTTTTCGCCCGGGTTCACGCGGCAGTTTTCCAACAGCACCACCTGTCCCGGCTGCACCTGTACCCCGTCCACCCAATTGGTGCGAAGGGGCACCTCACGGCCCAGCAATTCGCCCAGGCGCTGCGCGACGGGTGCCAGGCTGTCTTCGGGCTTGAAGGCCCCTTCAGTGGGCCGGCCCAGGTGCGAGGTCACCATCACCGCGGCACCCGCCTTGAGCGCCATCTCGATGCAAGGAATCGAGGCCCGCACCCGGGTGTCTTCCGTGATGCGGCCCTGCTCATCCTGCGGCACGTTCAGGTCGGCGCGGATGAACACCCGCTTGCCGGCCACCTGGCCCTGTTGCACCAAGTCAGAAAAGCGCAGCACCTTCATCACATCCTCTTGCCCAATCCGTTCAACAAAACTTCAGTGTAGTGGCGCTCAAGCCACTACCAGCCCATTCCCACGCGCAGAAACAGCATCACCGCGGTGCCACTGAGGATGGTGCCCAAGACATCACGCCGCCAGTAGAACCACGCCACCGCCACCGCCGCCGCCGGCAAGCGCGCGTCCTGCCAAGTCTGCAGCCATTGCCCTTGCGCGTCCATCAGCACCGCTGGCGCAATGATGGCCACCAAGGCCGCCAACGGCGCATGCCTCAGGCCTTCGCGCAGCCACCGCGGAATGGGCCACTCGCGGTCTGAGATAAAGAAAAAGCTGCGGGTAAGCACCGTCACAACCGCCAAGCCCAGGATGGCGACCACCTGCTCAAAGGTGCTCATGGCGCATCCCTTCCAGGTGCCGAGACCACGGCCGGTTCGGGCGGGTCTTTCGTGTCCAAGGCTTTGCCCGTGCCCGCGCCGCCATCACCGGAGTCTGGTCTGCGGCGCTGGTGATCCAAGAACAGGCCCAGCGACACGCCCGCCGCAATGGCCACCACGATGTTCAGGCGCAAGGGCCAGGCATAGGCGGCCAGCGCGGCCGAGCCCGCCACCACCGCGGTCATCACGGTGATCCGGTCGGTGATCAAGGAACAACTCAAGGCCAAGAGGGCCAAGGTACCGGCAAAACCGATGCCCCAGTGGTCGGGGATGGAGTCCGCCAGGAAGATCCCCAACATCGAAGCGGTTTGCCAGGCCAGCCAATTCAAGACCGCGCCGCCCCAGAAGTAGGCCACCACCTCCTGCCGGTTCGACGCGTCAGGGCCGTCCTTCAGGCCCCCGTGGCGCTTCATGAACAGCACATAGCCCATGTCAGTTGAGAGGTAGCCATGCCACAGGCGTTGAGGACGGCTCAGGTGCTTGAAAAAAGGCCGCCATTGCGCGCTGAAGATCACAAAGCGCAGGTTCACGCAGAAGGCCGTGGCCCAGATGAGCCACAAAGGGGCGCCCATGGCCAACAAAGGCAAGGCCGCCAGCTGGGCACTGCCGGCAAACACCACTAGGCTCATGAACACCGACAGGGGCACACCCAGGCCGGAGTTGACCATCGCCATGCCGGTGACCAAGCCCCAGGCCGCCATGCCCAGAGAAACCGCGGCCATCTCGCGCGCGCCTAGGGCGAATGGCGCTTGGCGCCACAGCGGGGTCTTCGTTTCGGGCACGCTCATGGACGCATTGTCCACCCCAGTCCGGCAGGGGATGATGTTGCCGGGGCTTCAGGTCCTCACCAAAGCCCCATCAAGCCCCATCAAGCCTGATCAACCCCTGATCCAGCCCTGATCAAGCCCTCATGGACGCGGCCAAGGCCAACAAGCGCTCCACGCGCTCTTCGGTGGCCGGATGGGTACTGAACAGGCCGCGCAGCCCGCCACCAGACAGGGGATTGACGATCATCATCTGTGCGGTCTCAGGGTGGCGCTCGGCCGCTTCAAGCGGCAGGCCTTGCGCATAGCGGTGGATCTTGTCCAAGGCCGAGGCCAATGCCCTGGGGTCGCCCGAGATCTCGGCGCCACCGCGGTCGGCCTCGAACTCGCGCGCGCGGCTGATGGCCATCTGAATGAGGCTGGCGGCCAGTGGCGCCAAGATCATCACGGCAATCGTGGCAATCGGATTGGTCGGCCGGCCTTCGCTGTCACGTGAGCCGAACATCATCGCGAAATTGGCCAACATGGAGATGGCGCCGGCCATGGTCGCGCTGATGGTGGAAATCAAGATGTCGCGGTGCTTCACATGCGCCAGTTCATGCGCCATCACACCGCGCAACTCGCGTTCAGACAACACGCGCATGATGCCGGTGGTGGCCGCCACCGCTGCATGATGGGGGTTGCGCCCGGTGGCAAACGCGTTGGGGGCGTCTTCGTCGATGAGGTAGACGCGCGGCATCGGCAGCTCGGCCTTCTGGGCCAACTCACGCACCATGCGATAAAACCCCGGCGCGGTGTTTTCATCCACCTCGCGCGCGTTGTACATCTTCAGCACCATCTTGTCCGAGAACCAGTAGCTGAAGAAGTTCATGCCCAGGGCCACCAGCAAGGCCAACACCATGCCCTGCTGCCCGCCCATGGCCTGGCCCACCGCCATGAACAGGGCGGTGATCGCAGCCATCAGGATGGCGGTTTTCATCAAATTGAACATGGAAGGCCTCGCGCAAGGGGCCGGATGAACACCACCCGGTGCAGCGTTAGATGCGGCCGCGGATCGCAAGTTCAAGATGGGCCCACTGCGCAGGCCGCTCAAACCAGCGCTTAGTGCAAGGTCATACCCGGTGCCCAGCGCAGGGACTGCGCCACAGCGGCGGCGGGCTGTCGCCGTCCTCCCGGGCGCTGCAGTTCCTCCAGCAGCAAACGCCCCTGCCCGCAGGCCACTTCCACGCCATGGGCCTGCACGGACAGCACCGTGCCTGCAGCAGCCAGGCCTGCACCTGGCGTGCCCAGCGGCGGTTGTGGCAGTGCCTGCGCTTTCCACACCTTGACCAGCTCGTCTCCAAAGCGGCACGTCGCGCCCGGGAAGGGATCGAAGGCCCGGACACGGCGCTCCAAGTTGGGAGCCGGCTGCTGCCAATCCAGCGGGGCCTCGGCCTTGTCGATCTTGTGGGCGTAGCTCACACCTTCTGTAGGCTGCGGCTGGGGCACGAGCCCGCCGCAAGCCGCCCGTTCCAGCGCCTGCACCATCAATCGGGCGCCCAAAGCGGAGAGCTTGTCATGCAAGGTGGCGGTGGTCTCCCTCGGCGACAGGTCCAGTGGCTCCATCAGCAGCACCGGGCCGGTGTCCAAGCCCTCGTCCATCTGCATGATGGTCACGCCGCTGCGCTCATCACCAGCCTGCACCGCACGGTGTATCGGTGCAGCGCCTCGCCAGCGCGGCAACAGCGACGCGTGAATATTCAGACAACCCTTTGGCGGCATGTTGAGCACCCATGCCGGCAGGATGAGCCCATACGCAGCCACCACCATCACGTCCGCCCCGGCCGCTTCAAGCGCAGCGCGGGCCGCAGCCGCATCGTCGGCCCAACGTCCATCAAGCCTCAGGCCCCGGGGTTGCGCCACCGCCAACCCGTGGTTCAACGCCACCTGCTTGACCGGCGAAGCCTGCAGCTTCAAACCGCGGCCCGCAGGACGGTCGGGCTGTGTCAACACCAAGGGCACCTGAAACCCAGCCGACAACAAGGCCCGAAGGGCCGTAGCGGCGAACTCGGGCGTGCCGGCAAAGGCCACCTTCACGGCTTGCTTGCTCCCAGCGCGGTGCTCAAGTGTCGGTCTGTTGATCAACGGATCGGCGTTGCAGCCGGCCCTTCATCCGCGCAACTGCGCGAGTTCTTCGCGCGTGCGCTTGATCATCTTGGACTTGATCCGGTCGCGCTTGAGCAGGCTCAGGTACTCCACGAACACCTTGCCCATCAAATGGTCCATTTCGTGCTGAACACACACCGAGGCCAGGCCCTCTGCGCGCAGCTCAAAAGCTTGTCCGTCTCGGTCCAAAGCGCGAACGGTGACCCAAAGGTGGCGCTCCACCTTGTCGTAGGTCTGAGGGACAGACAGACAGCCCTCTTCTCCGAGCTTTCTCTCAGCACTGTGCTCGATGATTTCGGGGTTGATCAGCACCACGGGCTGGTCACGCGACTCGGAGGTGTCCATCACGATCAAGCGCTCGTGCACATCCACCTGCGTGGCAGCCAGACCCACGCCGTCGGCGGCGTACATGGTCTCCAGCATGTCTTGGGCCAACTGGCGGATGCGGGCGTCAACCTGATCCACCGGTTTGGCGACAGTGTGCAGACGAGGATCGGGATATCGAAGAATGGACAGTGTGCTCATGGTCATGGCTGCACGCCTTGGTGGGACCCGTCTTTTGGGTGCACACCAAGCAAGGAGCGGCTTGTGGGCAGAAAACCCGCTGCTCAGAATCGGCGACTGTTGCGATTGTGCCCTGCCGTTCTTGGCCATGATGAACCCTGATCAGGATGAGCTTCAAGCCTGGCTGGCCTTGGCCGGTGGTGGCCTGGCCGCGCGACAGCGTGCGCGCCGCTTGCTGCTGCACTTCGGCGGGCCGCTGCAGGTTTGGCTGGCCAAACCGGTCGAGTGGCAAGACGCCCTGGGGGGCGAGCGCTGCGATGGCCTGCTGGCCCAGTTCGACTCGATGCAGGCGGCGGCCCCAGCGGTGTTGGCCTGGCTGGCCCGCAACCCCTTGCACCATGTGATCGCGTTGGGCGACCCCGAGTACCCGGCGGCGCTTCTGGAAAGCCCAGACCCCCCACTGCTGTTGCACGCCGCGGGCAAGCTCGATGGCCTGGGCCGCCCTGCGGTGGCCTTGGTGGGCAGCCGGCACGCCACGCCCGCGGGCGTGCAGATGGCCAAGCGGCTGTCGGCCGAGCTCGCGGTCCTGGGTATTGAGGTGGTCTCGGGCTTGGCCGTGGGCATTGATGCCGCAGCGCATGAAGCTGCCCTGACGGCCGCTGGACCCGGCTCCACGATCGCGGTGGTGGCCAGTGGGCTCGATGAGGTGTACCCCCGTCACCACCGCCCCTTGTTCGATCGGATCGTACAAAACGGGCTTGTGGTGAGTGAGCACCCACTCGGCACCCCTGCGCTGCCGGCCTATTTCCCCCAGCGCAACCGCATCATCGCCGGATTGGCCAGTGCGGTCGTCGTGGTGGAGGCCACCGTGCGTTCAGGCTCGCTCATCACCGCCCGTCTCGCAACAGAGGCAGGCCGAGACGTCTTCGCCATACCCGGGCACCTGAGCTCTGCCCAGGCCGCCGGGTGCAACCAGTTGATCAAGTCGGGCGCCGGCCTGCTGGAGCATGTCGCCGACATCGTCGAGTCCCAACCCTGGGCATTCACGCCAGAAATCCGCCGTGCTCTGTTGCCGGCCAAGCGCAGCAAGCGCTCGGCGACCGATGCGCCTCAAGGATCCCCTTTGCCGGCTGTAGAAGGCGGCATCTCACCCCCCTGCTGGTCGCGCGCCTGTCGCCTTCTGCGTGCCAAGCCTTGCGGCCTCAACGAACTCGCTGAGGCCGTGGCTGAGCCCGCTCCTGCCGTTTCCAGAACCTTGTTGATGGCCGAATTGCAAGGTTGGGTGGCCCGGCTGCCGGGAGGGCTCTACCAATGGTGCGGCCCGCCCTGACAGCCCCGCGTCCCACCCGGGTTTCCCCCTTCCATTCCGATTCGTGTGCTGTATAGTGGGTCGCATGTTCGATGTTCTGGTCTACCTCTACGAGAACTACTGGCGCCCTGACGCCTGCCCAGACCACGACCAACTCAGCCGCAAACTCACCGCGGTTGGGTTCGACACCGAGGAAATCCAAGAGGCTCTGTCCTGGCTGGACGGCCTGACCACCACGGCCCAGGGCTATGTGGGCGAGCAGGGCGAACTCAGCACGCGCCTGTACACCGAGGCCGAGCGGGAGATGCTCGGCACCGACTCGTTGGCCTTCATCAGCTTTTTGGAATCGGCAGGCGTGTTGCCGCCGCCGATGCGGGAAATGGTGATCGACCGCGCCATGGCGGTGTCGGCCGAAGGGCTGGATCTCGATGACATCAAGATCATCGTCTTGATGGTCTTCTGGAGCCTGGGCGAAGAGCCCGATGCGCTCATCCTCGACGAACTCTTCGTCGACCCCGAAGACCGCCTCTACCACTGACCGGCTTGGCCACTGCAGGCCCATAAAAAACAAACCCCCTGCACCGGAAGGTGAGGGGGTTGTGGGGGGATATTAGCCTGACGATGTCCTACTTTCACACGGGCATCCGCACTATCATCGGCGCAGAGGCGTTTCACGGTCCTG
>RGEP01000431.1 GCA_009918225.1 Betaproteobacteria bacterium
CAACGGGCACGGCTGATGGTGCATGTGCACCACGGTCAAGGGCGACAGTTCCCCCTGTTGCGCATGCTGCGCCCCGTTGCGATGGGCCTGCCTGTGGTCTGCGAGTCCTCGCTGTGCGAGGCGCCCCATGATTGGTCGTCTTCGGGCATGGTGTTTTGCGAAGGCCAGGATCTGGTGGCCCGTTGCCAAGCCCTGATGGCTGATGAGCGCCAAAGAATGGCCACGGCTGCAGCTTGCCGGGCCTATGCCCAGGCCCTGGGCATAGGCTGGCGCTGGGGTGTGCCCACTGAGCCCAGGGGCATTGCGCCGCAGGGCTGGCCGGGCCGCTAAGCTGCAATGCCCCGTTAACGGATTTGCCCCATCACGCGCGTGCCGTTTGGGAAATCCGCATCAACAGATTCCCGCAGCCACCCCGCCCGCCATGACCCACGCCCGACTTCTGCCCACGCTCCTTTTGTGCAGCTTCATTTCGGCCCTGGCACCTGCAGCCCAGGCGCAAACGCCCAGCACCGAGTCCAGCTACGTGCCCCAGCGAGGGCAACCGGGTAAGGACGTGATGTGGATCCCAACCCCCCAAGGCTTGATCGACAAGATGCTTGAGGTGGCCCGGGTTGGATCCGATGATCTGGTCTTCGATCTGGGTGCCGGCGACGGCATCATTGCCATCACCGCCGCGGGCCGGCTTGGCGCGCGCGCCGTGGGCATTGAATACAACCCCCAGCTGGCGGACTTCGCTCGGCGCAAGGTGAACGAGGCGGGCTTGAACCATGGGCGACTGGGAACCGGACGAAACCGTGAGCCACCAGTCGGCCCGGGCGTTCTACTGGATGGTCCCGGCCCAGGTCGAGGGCGAATGGACCCTCAACGGTTTGGACAGCGGGCCGGTGAAGCTGAGCTTGCGCCAGTCCTTCCAGCAGATCGGGGGCATCGCCACCGTGCAGGGGGTCAGCCAGCCCCTGGTCGGTGCCCGGCTGCGGGGTGATGAACTGAGTTTCAAGATGAGCCTGCCCGACCGCCAGCAGGCGAGCTTCACAGGCCGGGTATCGGCGCGCACCATCACCGGCACCATCAATACGCCCAGTGCCAACCTGTCGGTCGAAGCCCGCCGCAACTGAGGGTCTATGACCGGTTTGCAAGGCGCGCCCGCGCTGGCCACCCCCGTGGGCGAACGCCCGCAGCGCGTGTTGCAGCCCCTGGCAGCCGTGGCGCTGACGGTGGGCATCGTCGTCGGGGCGGGGATCTTCAAGACCCCATCCCTGGTGGCGGGCATCAGTGGCGATGCGGGCTGGGCCTTGGTCCTGTGGGCTGTTGGTGCGGCCATCTCCATCGCAGGCGCCCTGTGCTACGCGGAACTCTGCACGGCGTATCCGCATGCCGGCGGGGATTACCACTTTCTGCAGCGTGCGTTTGGGCGCGACCTGTCCTTTCTGTATGCATGGGCTCGCGCAACCGTGATCAACCCGGGCTCGA
>RGEP01000432.1 GCA_009918225.1 Betaproteobacteria bacterium
GAGGCCCTGCTGTGGCCGCTCAAGCCCGTGTTTGTGGCCGCTGAGCACCCCGCGCTGCACCCCGGGCGCTGCGCCGCGGTCCAGTTGGAAGGCCAAACCATTGGCCACGTGGGCGAGCTGCACCCGAAGTGGCGCCAAGGCTATGAACTGCCCTCTGCTCCTGTGCTGTTTGAACTGGACCTGCAGGCGGTCTTGAACAGGCCGGTGCCCGTGGCTCAGGCGGTGCCCCGGCAACAGGCGGTCTGGCGCGACCTGGCCTTGGTGGCCGGTGAGTCCCTGCACCACGATACCCTCGTCCAAGCCCTGTCCCATGACCCCTCGGGCTTGGTGCGGTCTGCGCGCCTGTTCGACGTCTACAAGCCCAAGGCGGGGGGCAGTGAGATGCAAGCCGGCGAGCGAAGCTTGGCCGTGCGGCTTGAACTCCTGGACGAAACGGCTACATTGACCGAGGATCGCATCGAGGCGGCGGTTCAACAGGCCCTGGAGCGGGCGGCCGCCGTTGGTGCACGTTTGCGTGCCGCTGTATGAGGGCCCTCCCGGTGAATGATCGCGTCATCCTGCCATCCCTGGTAACCCCCACGCTGACCAAGGCGGAGCTCTCCGACCTTTTGTTTGAGCGTTTGGGCTTGAACAAGCGCGAATCCAAGGACATGGTGGATGCGTTTTTTGACATCCTGGGCCACACCCTGGAGCAAGGCACCGACGTCAAGCTTTCGGGCTTCGGCAACTTTCATGTTCGTCACAAGGCGGCACGGCCTGGGCGCAACCCCCGCACCGGTGAGCTCATTCCCATCGACGAGCGGAGGGTGGTCACCTTTCACGCCAGCCTCAAGCTCAAGGCGGTGGTGCAGGGTGATGAACCCCCGGTCGATGAAGCCTGAGCCCGACAAGGTGCGGCTGCACTGCACTGGGCCTTTCCCTGATCCCCTGGCCAGCCTGCTTGCCCTGAGAATCGGCCTGTGAGTTCTGATTTGCCACCCATTCCGCCCAAGCGTTACTTCACCATCGGTGAGGTCAGCGAGTTGTGCATGGTCAAGCCCTACGTGTTGCGCTACTGGGAACAGGAATTCACCCAGTTGCGCCCGATGAAGCGCAGGGGAAACCGCCGCTACTACCAGCACCATGAGGTGTTGCTGGTTCGGCGCATACGGGAACTGCTCTACGAAAAGCGTTTCACCATCAGCGGCGCAAGAGACCGCTTGGCTGAGAGCGGCTTGCGCGCAGTTGCGGCCACCGCCCAAGGCCCGGCCTTTGATGAGTCCCTTGTGGAAGACTGGGGCGATTCAGACGCCGACTGCGCTACGCCTGCCCAGGCTGCCCGGGTGGATGCGCCCGGCGGCGCGCCATCGCAAGCGGCGGCCGGACTTGACCTGCGCCGTGAGCTCCTGGCCATCCGCCGCCTGCTGTCGGATTGAACCGCTATAATGCGTGGTTCGTCGGGGTGTAGCGCAGCCTGGTAGCGCA
>RGEP01000433.1 GCA_009918225.1 Betaproteobacteria bacterium
GTTCGTTCATGCGCGCCAGTGCCATCGCAGCTTGGCTCGCGGACGCCTGCAACCGCCCCCACTGTGAAGCAATGGCCGCCAACGAGGCGCTGCTGCGCCAGTGGTCGGGGTCAGAAGCTGCAGCGGTCACCGCATCTTGCACCAGGTCCTGGTAACGCAACAGCGCCTTTTGCAGCTCGGCAAAGCGCTGTGCCACCTGCGCGCGCAAGCGCACCAGGCGGTTGTAAGCCCCCAAGGACCAGAACACCAGCAGCGCCAGCGCTGCCCAAAACCAACCCGCTTCCAGCACCCGCGCCTCCTTGAAACGACAAAGGCCCTTGCGGGCCCTTGTGCTTACTCGGCAGCAGCGCTTTCGCCGTCAGCCGGCGCCGGTGCTTCACCGTCGCCAGCCGTGGCTTCTGCCAGCTCTTGCGCTTCGGCTTCGGCGATGGCGCGGCGCTCGGCCTCGTCCATCTGGTCCTTGGCCTTGCGCGCCTGGTGGTAGGCCATGCCGGTGCCTGCAGGAATCAGGCGGCCGACGATGACGTTCTCCTTCAAGCCACGCAGCTCGTCGCGCTTGCCCATGATGGCAGCCTCGGTCAGCACGCGCGTGGTTTCCTGGAAGGACGCGGCACTGATGAAGCTGTCGGTGGACAAAGACGCCTTGGTGATGCCCAGCAACAGGTTGCTGTAGGTCGCGGGCAGCTTGCCCTCGGCCATCAGCGCTTCGTTGGTGTTGAGCATCTCGGAGCGCTCGACTTGCTCGCCCGCGATGTAGTGGGTATCGCCAGAGTTCTCGACGACGACGCGACGCAGCATCTGGCGCACGATCACTTCGATGTGCTTGTCGTTGATCTTCACACCCTGGAGTCGGTACACATCCTGCACTTCGTCCACGATGTAGCGGGCCAGCTCTTCCATGCCCAGCAGGCGCAGAATGTCTTGCGGGTCGGCGGGGCCGTCGACAATGCTTTCGCCCTTGTTGACGACTTGGCCTTCGTGCACCAGGATGTTCTTTTCCTTGGGCACGAGCTCTTCCCAGACCTTGCCTTCCGGATCGGTGATCTGCAAGCGCACCTTGCCTTTGGTTTCCTTGCCGAAGGACACGGTACCGGTCATCTCGGCCAGGATGCCCTTGTCTTTGGGCGAGCGGGCTTCGAACAACTCGGCCACACGCGGCAGACCGCCGGTGATGTCGCGGGTCTTCTGGCCTTCGATGGGGATGCGGGCCAGCACTTCGCCGGGGCCCACGTCCTGGCCATCGCGCACCTGGATCAGCGCGCCGACCTGGAAGCCGATCGTCACCGAGTGGTCGGTGCCGGGGATCTTCACTTCCTTGCCGTCGGCGTCGATCAGCTTGACCTGCGGGCGCACCACCTTGGCAGAGCCGCGGCGCTTGGGGTCGATCACCACCAGCGTCGACAGGCCGGTGACCTCGTCGACCTGCTTGGCCACGGTGAGGCCTTCTTCCACGTTCTCGAA
>RGEP01000434.1 GCA_009918225.1 Betaproteobacteria bacterium
GGCAGCTTGGGGAACATGGCCGGGTTGCCCACGTGGGCGGCCGAGTAGGAGATTAAGAGGGTGTGGCCGTCTTTGGCGGCATTGGCCACCTGTTGCATGCCGATGTTGCCGCTGGCGCCGGGCTTGTTCTCGATGATCACACTGCCGCCCAGCACCTTGGCCAGTTGATCGGCCAGCAGGCGCGCCGAGGTGTCCACCACGCCGCCCGGGGTGTAGGGCACCACCAGGGTGATGGGCTTGCTGGGGAAGGCCTGGGCCAGCGCCGCGGGGGCGATCAGGGCACAGGCAGCGGCGGCCGCGGCGGCGACCAGGGTGCGGCGGGTGGACATGGGTGGCTCCTTCGAGGGATGGACGACAGCAGGTGGAGTATGGCGTTGACGGTAAACCGGGGTGCAGGGCCGGATTAAGGGTCCAGGGGCGCGTGTAGGAGCCTGCTGATCCGAAGCGGCTTGAGGCTTGCAAATCCGGGCGGCTGCCTCACGTTCCTACAATCGAGCCTTGTGCTCCGGGTCGCCATGCGGTTTGCGCCCCCGTCCCCTGCCCCGAGGAATTCCATGGTCCCCCATCTGATCACCGCCCTGACCGGCCCCATCAACGAGCTTGAGCAGCGCATCCTGGAGTCGATGCCCGCCATCGAGCGCTGGTTCCGGCTGGAGTGGATGGAGCACACGCCCCCCTTTTACACCTCGGTCGATGTGCGCAACGCCGGCTTCAAGCTGGCGCCGGTGGACACCAACCTGTTCCCCGGTGGCTGGAACAACCTGACCGAAGAGATGCTGCCCTTGGCGGTGCAGGCGGCCATGGCCGCCATCGAGAAGATTTGCCCGGAAGCCAAGAACCTGCTGCTCATCCCTGAGCGCCACACGCGCAACACCTTCTACCTGACGAATGTGCAGCGCTTGATGCAGATCTTCACCCAGGCGGGGCTGAACGTGCGCCTGGGTACGCTGGATGAGGCCATCGACAAGCCCATGCAGTTGGACCTGCCCGATGGCGGTTCGCTCACCCTGGAGCCCCTCATCCGCACGCGCCACCGCCTGGGGCTCAAGGACTTCGACCCCTGCACCATCCTGCTCAACAACGACCTGTCGGCCGGCATTCCCCAGGTGCTGCAGAACCTGCACGAACAGTACCTGTTGCCGCCGCTGCACGCGGGCTGGGCGGTGCGGCGCAAGAGCAAGCATTTCCACAGCTATGAGGAAGTGGCCAAGAAGTTCGCCAAGCTCATGGGCATGGACCCTTGGTTGATCAACCCCATGTACGCCCAGTGCGGCGAAGTGAACTTCGCCGAAGGCCAGGGCATCGAGTGCATCCAAACCCAGGTGGACGCGCTGATCACCAAGGTGCGGCGCAAGTACAAGGAGTACGGCATTCAGGAAAAGCCCTTCGTGGTGGTCAAGGCCGACGCCGGCACCTACGGCATGGGCATCATGACCGTGC
>RGEP01000435.1 GCA_009918225.1 Betaproteobacteria bacterium
AACGCCCCGCATGGATTCCACGCGCCCCCGTGAGTTCGTCCTCACGCTCTCGTGCCGCGACACCACCGGTATCGTGCACGGCGTTTCGGGCCTGCTCTACCAAGCCGGCTGCAACATCGTCGACTCCCAGCAGTTTGGCGATGTCCACGGCGAAGACGCCACCGGCCTGTTCTTCATGCGGGTGCACTTCGAAGCCCCGGCCGAGCTGGCCGATGTGGCCGCGCTGCACCGGCTCTTCAGCCCGGTCCGTGCCCAGTTCCATATGGAGGCGGCGATTCAGGCGGTGAGTGAGCGCTCACGCTTGCTTTTGCTCGTGAGCAAGCATGGCCATTGCCTCAATGACTTGCTGTTTCGCTGGAAGAGCGGGCAGTTGGCGGTGGATATTCCGGCCATCGTGTCCAACCACCCCGACTTCGCCGACCTGGCCGCCAGCTATGGCATCCCCTTTCACCACCTGGCCTTGCCCAACGGCAGCAGCGCGGCGGCCAAGCGGGAACAGGAACAGCGCATCGAGGCCCTGATCGAACAAGAGCGGATCGACCTGGTGGTGCTGGCGCGCTACATGCAGATCCTCTCGCCCGAGTTTTGCCGAGCCCTGCACGGTCGGGCCATCAACATCCACCACAGCTTCCTGCCCAGCTTCAAGGGCGCCAAGCCCTACTACCAGGCCCATGCCCGGGGGGTGAAGTTGATCGGCGCCACCGCGCACTATGTGACGGCCGATCTGGACGAAGGCCCCATCATCGAGCAAGACGTGGAGCGGGTCGACCATTCGCTGTCGGCAGAAGACCTCACCGCGGTGGGGCGCGACGTGGAGTGTGTGGTGCTGGCCCGCGCGGTGCGCTGGCATGTGCAGCGCCGGGTGCTGATGAACGGTCACAAGACCGTCGTGTTCCGCTGAACGCCGGCGGCCCTGCCCATGAGCGCCAACAAACCCAAGACCGCCGCCCTGATGGCCACGCCGCAGGACATTGAAGCGCAGTTCTACGAGGCCCTGCAGCGCGGCGACATCGAAGCGCTGATGGCCGTGTGGAGCGACGACGAAGACATCGTGTGCGTGCACCCGGGTGGGCCCCGCATCGTGGGCGCTGCGGCCATCCGGGCCACCTTCGACTCCATCTTCGCCAATGGCCCGATCAGCGTGCACCCCGAGAAGCTGCGCACCGTCAACACCGGCCACTGCGCGGTGCACAACCTGATGGAGCGGGTGGACATCTCCACCGACGAAGGGCCCAACACGGCCTGGGTCATCGCCACCAACGTCTACATCAAGACCGACCAGGGCTGGCGCCTGGTGGCCCACCATGCCAGCCCCGGCTCGCCGCGCGAGTTGCAGGAAGTGACCGAGGCGCCTTCGGTGCTGCATTGAGGTGCATGAGGGACTACCGCGCACCAGCCTGGTTGCCTGGCGGCCACGCCCAAACCATCTGGCCGGCCCTG
>RGEP01000436.1 GCA_009918225.1 Betaproteobacteria bacterium
GGGCGCCTCGGCCCCCGACCCTCCCCTAATTTGCTCCATGCGAACGAGTTTGACATAGACGCATTTGGACGTCTACACTTTTGTGGCTCTCTCGACGAACAACCGCCAGGACCCCCCGCCATGAACACCAAGGCCTTCGCCAGCCAAGCCGACCTTGAAGAGAAGAAGGTCACCTTCGAGCAACTGTCCGAGCACGCCTGGGCCTACACCGCCGAGGGCGACCCCAACACCGGCATCATCATTGGCGACGACGCCGTGCTGGTGGCCGACACCCAGGCCACCCCGGCCATTGCGGCCGATGTCATCCGCCGCATCCGCGAGGTGACGGACAAGCCCATCAAGTACGTCGTCCTCACGCACTACCACGCGGTGCGCGTCTTCGGCGCCTCGGCTTACGGCGCGCAGCAGATCCTGGCCAGCCAGGACACCTACGACCTGATCGTCGAGCGCGGCGAGGCCGACAAGGCCAGCGAGATCGGCCGCTTTCCGCGCCTGTTCCGCAACGTGGAGAGCGTGCCCCCCGGCCTGACCTGGCCCACCATCACCTTCAGCGGCAAGATGACGCTGTGGCTGGGCAAGCTCGAGGTGCAACTGCTGCAGCTGGGCCGTGGCCACACCAAGGGCGACACCGTGGTGTGGCTCCCCGGTGAGCGCGCCATGCTCTCAGGCGACCTCGTGGAGTTCGACGCCACGCCCTATGCGGGCGATGCCTACTTTCAGGACTGGCCCCAAACCCTGCGCAACATCGCAGCCTTGGAGCCTCGCGCCCTGGTGCCCGGCCGCGGCCCGGCCCTGGTGGGCCGCGATCAGGTGGAAAAGGGCTTGCAGGTCACGCGGGAGTTCGTCAGCGACCTGTACGCCAGCGTGAAGGAAGGTGCCGCCGCAGGTCGCGACCTCAAGGCCGTGTACCGCGCCACCTATGAGCGCCTGAAGCCCAAGTACGGCAGCTGGGTCATCTTCGACCACTGCATGCCCTTCGATGTGACCCGCGCCTACGACGAGGCCACGGCGCATCCGCATCCGCGCATCTGGACGGCCGAGCGCGACCGTCAGATGTGGGAAACGCTGGAAGGTTGAGGCGTGCGGCCGTTGCTGGTGTGGGGTCCTCATGCACCGTGCCTTTGAATACCCGCGGTTTGAGTACCGGCGCCCGCCGGAGATGGGCGCACCGGATGCGGGCCTCCACCCCCACCCGCTGATCATCGTGGGCGCCGGCCCCGTGGGCATGGCCGCCGCACTCGACGCGCGCGCACACGGCCTGCCGGCCATCATCTTGGACGACGACCACACGGTTTCGGTGGGCTCGCGCGGCCTGTGCTACGCCAAGCGCACCTTGGAAATCCTGGACCGCCTGGGCGTGGGCGAGGCGGTGGTGAACAAGGGCGTCACCTGGAACGTGGGCCGCACCTTCTTCGGCGAGCGCGAGGTCTTCAACTTCAA
>RGEP01000437.1 GCA_009918225.1 Betaproteobacteria bacterium
AAGATGTGTTCAAGGATTGGTGAATCATGATGGACCGTGCTCGTGAGACCCAAGGTCTCTTGAAGGCTGTGGTGTTCGACTGGGCTGGAACGATGGTCGACTTCGGTAGCCTGGCGCCGATGGGCGCATTCGTCACACTGTTCCAGTCACATGGCGTGGACCTCAGCGTGGATGAAGCGCGCATCCCCATGGGCTTGCCAAAGTGGCATCACATCCAGGCGCTGGGTCGTTTGCCCCGGATAACGCAGGCCTGGCAGGCAGTTCACGGTCGTCCCTTCACCGATGCCGACGTGGATGCCTTGCATGAGGAGTTCACCCCGATGAGTGCGAGGTCGGCCGCTGCCCATGCACAGTGCATCCCGGGGGTCTTGCCGACGATCAGCAGCCTACGCAATTGGGGGCTGAAGATTGGATCGACAACCGGGTACACCCGGGCCATCATGGATCAGGTGGTACCGGTGGCCACAGGCGAGGGCTTGCAGGTGGACAACCTGGTCTGCGCCGATGACCTGCTCGAGGGACGACCGGGCCCGATGGGCATGTACCGTTGCTTTCTGGACCTGCAGGTGTGGCCCGCTTCGTCGGTGATCAAGGTGGACGACACCGTTCCCGGTTTGATGGAGGGCCGCCATGCGGGTTGCTGGACTGTTGGAATCGCCGCTGGCCTGAGCCTTCAACAATGGATTGCTCTTTCCCCAGCACAGCGTCAGCAGACTACCCAACGCGCGCACCTGACCCTGGAAGCCGCGCAGCCGGACTTCATTGTGGACAGTGTGGCGGACCTGCTAGACGTGGTTCACCACATCGAGGCCCTTATGCGCGACGGTAACGGCCCAAGGCCGGTACTCATCGGTGGCGGTTCAGGAAATCCAGCGTAACCAAGGCCGCATCGGCGGTCATCAAGCCGGACTGGGCCCTTTGCATTGCAGCGGACCGATCGAGCCGTTCAAAGGCTTGGACTTCTCCGTCCTGGTTGACGGGGGCGAAGTCCAGGGGCAGTTGAGCATCCACACAGAACAGCGACTCCCGCTGCCAGCCCTCTGGCACCGGTTGGCTCATCTTCAAGGTCGGGCCGTAGGACACTTGTAACGCCAGGCCCATGTCCAGCCCGGCTTCTTCGAGCGCCTCGCGTCGCAGCCCTATCAGCGGGCTTTCCTGCGGCCCCAGGCCGCCGGCTACCAGGTTGTCCCATAAACCCGGGTCGGTCGCCTTGTGCAAAGCGCGTTGGGCCAGCCAAAGGCCAAACCCGTGGCCATCGTCACAACGGACCCAGGCGTTCAGGTGCACCGCGCGCGTGTGGCTGCCCCAGAACCGGGCCGCCGCACGCTCCATCTGCCCCAAGCAAACCGCGCCGGACCAATCCAGCACGTCGACCGCTTCGTGGCGCCAGCCCGTCAAGGTGCCGTGATGGGCGCAAACCAGGTTGATCTGGCGCAAGCC
>RGEP01000438.1 GCA_009918225.1 Betaproteobacteria bacterium
CCCGGTGTCCTGGCAGGGCATGTCCTGAAGACCGCACACCGAGTGGACAAGGGCTTGTCATTGCCCGATGCCCAGCCGGGCCACGGCCTGCAGGCCGCCCAGCTGCTCAGCCGCCAGCTGCAAGGGCACCTGCGGCACAGCGGTGCGGACTGGGTCTGGCAATCGGGCCGCGCAGCCCTGGCCCGCCGCGCCCGCCACGAGGCCGGCGTGCCGGCAAGCGAGCTGGGCGTGGCGATGCGCGCACGTGAGGTGCAAGAGGCGGCCAGCGGGGCGTTCCCCGAACTGGTGCGGGTGCGCCGCAGTGTCAGGCAGTTTGCACCCGGCCCGGTTTGCATTGAAAGCCTGAAGCGGGCCTGTGAATTGGCAGCCCTGTCACCCTCGGCTTGCAACCGCTCGGGTGGCCGGGTGTGGATCGCCACGGAAGTCGAGCAAAGACGCAGGGTTCTGGCCTTGCAGGACGGCCATCAGGGCTTTGGTGAACAGGCCGCGGCTGTGGCGGTGGTGACGGTGGACACCTCGGCCTTCCATACGGTGGCGGAGCGGCATCAAGCATGGGTCGACGGTGGGCTGTTTGCCATGACGCTGCTCTATGCCCTGCAGCATGAAGGCTTGGGAACCTGTTGTCTGAACTGGTGCGTTCAGCCCAGCACCGACCGCCGCTTTAAGCGCAGCGTTGGCATTCCTTTGCACGAGACGGTGGTGATGCTCATTGCCATCGGGGCATTGCCTGATGAATTCACCGTGGCACACAGTCCGCGACGGCCGCTGGACGAGGTCATGCATGGTTTGGGGAGTCACACTTGAACATTCTGATCACGGGTCACCACAGCCTGGGCAATCGGGGATGCGAGGCCTTGCTGCGCTCCACGGTGGCCATGGTTCGTTCCAGGCACCCGAGCGCGAGGTTTTGGGTGCCCTCCAGCAACCCAGCGGCTGATTCCCAGCAGTGGCCCGATGCGGCGGACCAGGGTGTGACCTACATCGAGCCACCGCGCAGCAACCCCTACCTGCGGTCATGGGCGCGAACGTGTCGCTTGGCGCCCTTTGTTGCACGTGGCCCTTGGCCGCCGGTTCATCCCCCGACCTCATGGCGCCCCGTGTTGAAGGACGTGGAACTGGCGCTGGCCATTGGTGGAGACAACTACACGCTGGACTATGGGCTTGAATCGCTGGGGCTCCATGTGGGGCTGAACCATTGGTTGATCCAGCAGGCCTGCCCCGTCATTCTGTGGGGCGCCTCGGTTGGCCCCTTCGATGGCGCTACACCCTACAAAAGGGCGATCCGGCAGTCGATGACCAAGCACCTGCGGCGCTTGAAGGCCATCTCGGTACGGGAGTCCCTCACCGCCGCTCACCTTGAAGACCTCTTTGGAACGCCCCCAGTCAACCCCGCCGCTGGGTCCTGGCCTGCGATTCGGGCCGTGGCCGATCCGGCGTTT
>RGEP01000439.1 GCA_009918225.1 Betaproteobacteria bacterium
GCGCATGGCGCTGCGTGCGGCGGTTTGCGCCAGGCCTTCGCGCTTGCCCCCTCGCGGGCCGGATGTGCCGAACAACAGGTCTGAAAGGCCGCCCAAGAGGCCACCCTCGGCGGCCGTGCCGGCCCCCTGACCGCGGGCCGGGTCTGCACCCCCGGGTGCGCGTACCGCGCCGGCATCAGTACCTGAGCGCGCAGCCTCGGCGGCATCAGCGCTGCCGGTGGCCCGCCCCCGAAGCTTTTCGTAAGCCGACTCGCGGTCGATGGCCTGTTCATACACACCCGCCACCAGGGACGAGGACAGCAAGGCTTGGCGCTGCTCAGGGGTGATCGGCCCGATCTGTCCGGCCGGGGGCATCACGTACACGCGTTGGGTGATGCTGGGCCGGGCCTTTTCGTCCAGGAGGCTCACCAAGGCCTCGCCCACACCCAACTCCGTGATGGTCGCCTCCAGGTCCAGCCCGGGGTTGGGCCGCATGGTGGTGGCCGCCGATTTCACCGCCTTCTGGTCGCGCGGGCTGAACGCCCGCAGCGCGTGCTGGACGCGGTTGCCCAGCTGTCCCAGGACCGTTTCGGGGATGTCCATGGGGTTTTGGGTCACAAAGTAGACCCCGACGCCCTTGGATCGCACCAGGCGAACCACCAGCTCGATACGCTCCACCAGGGCAGCGGGGGCGTCCTTGAACAAGAGGTGGGCTTCGTCGAAGAAGAAGACCAGCTTGGGCTTGTCGAGGTCGCCCACCTCCGGCAGGGTTTCAAACAACTCCGAAAGCATCCACAGCAAGAAGGTGGCGTAAAGGCGGGGTGCGGCCATCAGCTTTTCGGCCGCCAGAATGTTGACCACGCCCAGGCCCGACACGGTCTGCATGAGGTCGTGGATGTCCAGCATGGGCTCACCGAAGAAGCGGTCGCCACCTTGCTGCTCCACGACCAACAGGCCACGCTGGATGGCCCCGATGCTGGCCGCACTGACATTGCCGTACTCGGTGGTGTACTGCCGCGCATGCTCGCCCACGTGGGCCAACATGGCGCGCAGGTCTTTCAGATCCAACAGGGCCAGGCCTTCGTCGTCGGCGATCTTGAAGACCAGGTTCAACACGCCGGCCTGGGTGTCGTTGAGCTCCAACATCCGGCTCAGCAGCAGCGGACCCATGTCCGACACGGTGGCGCGCACCGGGTGTCCTTGCTGGCCAAACACATCCCACACGGTGGTGGGGCAGGCCATGGCGGCCGGGGCTGAAAGACCTCGCTCGGCCAGGATGGCCAGCAGCTTGGCTGAGGGCTGGCCCGGCTGGCTGATGCCCGTAAGGTCGCCCTTCACGTCGGCCATGAACACCGGCACGCCGATGCGCGAGAAGCCTTCGGCCATCTTCTGCAGCGTGATGGTTTTGCCGGTGCCGGTGGCCCCGGTGACCAGGCCGTGTCGAT
>RGEP01000440.1 GCA_009918225.1 Betaproteobacteria bacterium
CACATAGTGTTTCTCCTAAATGATGTGCGACATGAGGGTGTAGACCGCGGCCTTCACGCCGGCGAAGACGTTGTTCATGTTCTCTGCGCCGGGTAGCCATCGCCTCCAGTGCAAACCGACGGCCTGGCCGAGGATTGCCACGGAGAACAGCACCGCGAAACAGGGAATGAAGATCAGCGCGTGCGCGAGCCGGTCGTCCCGGTGCGCAGGCCTTTGCGTCGTCAACGGAATGTCGGTCATGGTGTCACTCCTCGGTTGCTGTTTGCCCGATCAGTTGAACCAGGGCCGCCACGCCCAGACGAGGATGTGTGCCACGACAGCGACTGCCGTAAAGCCCACGGTACCCTGCATCCAGTAGTGATGGAACTCCTGAGCTTCTTCGTCGGTCAGGCCGGATATGGAAGTCCGATTCGACATACGACTGCTCCTTCTTCAAAAAGGCCTGTTGGCCATCGCTGCGCCCAACCCGCGCAACCTGGGTTGTCATGGTGTTTGGCCATGACATTCAGCAGATCCATGCGTACGGACTGGACCACGGAGGCGGCCTTGCGGCTGCTCCGGAAAAGGACCTTCGCTGCAGCGCTCATGCAGGCTCCCCAAGGCCCAGGGCCCTGCCGGCAGCGCGCACATGCGCTTCGTCGACTTGCGCACTGCCTTCAGCGCGCGCGGATTTTTCGGCTTCGTCGCGCAGACGCTTGGCAGCCGAGATCTGCACCAGCACAGGCTGCCCGGCGATCAGCCGCTGCAGCATCAATTGGGCTGGTTCGTGCCAGGGTGTGTCGCCCATGGCCACCACACCGCGTGCTGGCGTTGCGTCGACGCGGTCCATGTCGGTGCCCAGCGGCAGGATGTGGAACAACGCATCGAACAAGGCATTGCAAACCTCCTGGACCAGGTAGGTCGCGCCCGAGTAGCCCATGAATGGGGTGCCCGTGTGGCGACGGATGATCGCGCCCGGGAACGACGCCGGGATGTAGGCCGCGCGCATCATGCCGCCGCCCACCTCGCTCAGGTACATGCGCTCGTTGTAGCTGCCGAACATGATCAGCGGCGTGCGGCTGTGCACGAGTTCGCGCACCGCCGCGTTATCGGTTTTCTCGCCGGGCTTGCGCGCCACATGAAACCGGCACGGCAGACCCATTTCATCTTCGAGGAAGTGCCGCAGACCCCGGGTATAGGTTTCGTTGGCGACCACCGCAAAACTCGCAGTGGCGAAGAAATCCTGCGTGACCGATCGCCAGAGGTCCCAGACCGGCTTGAGCGTGGTGTGACGCTCACGTTCGATGAAAGGTTCTGGATCGAGTCCGAGCAACTCGCCAAGCTTGCGCAGGAAGGCGGTGGTGCTGTGCAACCCGATCGGCGCCTGCAGATAAGGACGGTCGAGCGCTTCGCAGAGCATGCGGCCGAATTCACGGTACA
>RGEP01000045.1 GCA_009918225.1 Betaproteobacteria bacterium
GACTTCATCGGCGTGGAGGTGCACGAGCCGGGTGTGGGTGCCCTGCTCAAGCTCATCGGGGAAGGCGGCTTGGGCAACATCCGCATCCTGCAGCACGACGCGGTGGAGGTCTTGGAACAGATGGTGGCGCCTGCATCGCTGGCAGGGGTGCATGTGTTCTTTCCCGACCCCTGGCACAAGAAGCGCCATCACAAGCGGCGCCTGATACAGCCGCCCCTGGTGCAACTTTTGGCGTCACGGCTGGCCCCAGGCGGCGTGCTGCACTGTGCGACCGATTGGGAGCCTTATGCCCAGCAGATGCTGGAGGTGCTCAGCGCACAAGCGCTGTTGCGCAACACCGCGGGCCCCGAGCACGGCGGCTATGCGCCCCGTCCCGACTACCGGCCGCTGACCAAGTTCGAGCAGCGCGGCTTGCGCCTGGGCCACGGTGTGTGGGACCTGGTGTTTCAGAAGGCCTGAAGACCTTGCACGGCCGCGCCCATGAACGGGCGCGCCTGTAAGGGTTTAGGCGCGCCAGTCCACCCAGCCGCCCCAGGCGGTGATGAGCACCACGGCACCAAAGCCGATGCGGTACCAGGCAAAGGGCACGAAGTTGTGGGTGCTGACGTAGCGGATCAGCCAACGGATGCACAGCCACGCACTGAAGAAGGCCACCACCGTGCCCACGGCAAACACCGGTGCGTCAGACCAGCTCAGCGCTTCGCGTTGCTTGAGCACCGAGTAGGCCCCCGCACCCATCAGGGTGGGGATGCCCAGATAGAAGCTGAACTCGGTGGCGCAGCGGCGCGAAAAACCCAGCACCATGCCCCCGATGATGGTGGCCCCGGAGCGGCTGGTGCCGGGCACCAGGGCCAAACACTGCAACAGCCCCACCTTCAGGGCGTCCAGGGGCCGCATATCGTCCACGGTCTCCACGCGGGCGCGGCGCGCGCCCAAGAGGTCCATCGCGCCAAAGCGGCGGTGGTGCCAGCGCTCGACCCACAGAATGATGAAGCCGCCCACGATGAAGGCCACGGCCACAGGGACAGGGTGAAACAAGGCGGCCTTGATCGCCTTGCCCAGGGCCAAGCCCGCCACCACCGCCGGCACAAAGGCCACCGCCACGTTGATGGCAAAGCGGCGTGCCGCCTCATCGCTGCCCAAGCCCCGAAGGGTGTCGCTCAGGCGGCGTCGGTACTCCCAGACCACGGCCAGCATCGCGCCGGACTGAATGGCAATCTCAAAGACCTTGGCGGTTTCGCCGGTGAAGTCCAGCAGCGATGCCGCCAGGATCAGGTGGCCGGTGGACGAAATCGGCAGGAACTCGGTCAGGCCCTCCACCAGGCCCAACAGGGCCGCCTTGATCAGGAGCATCAGATCCACCGCCGGGGCCTTCCACAGTTTGAAACCAGGGGCGCATGATAGCCAGGGCGGTCAGCCTGGCGTGGGCCAAGCGGCCTAGAATCAGCCGGTTGTTCCCGAATTACCCCCGTCCCATGAACATCGAACAAGCCCGCTTCAACATGATCGAGCAGCAGATCCGCCCCTGGGATGTGCTGGACGGCGGTGTGTTGGGGTTGCTGTCGCGCGTGCGGCGTGAAGATTTCGTGCCGCCCGAGCACCGTGCGCTGGCCTTCACCGATACCGAGATTCCCTTGCCTGAAGGCCAATGCATGTTGGCCCCGCGGGTGGAAGCCCGCTTGCTGCAGGAACTGCGCCTCACCGGCGTCGAACGCACCCTGGAAATTGGTGCCGGCTCGGGCTTCATGGCCTGCCTGCTGGGGCACCAGTCCCGCAGCGTCACGAGCCTGGAGATTCGCCCGGCCCTGGCTGATATGGCCCGACAAAACCTCGCGCGGGCCCGCATGGGGCAGGTGCAAGTGGTGCAGGCCGACGGCAGCCAGGGATCGGCCGTTGAAGGCAACTTTGACGCCATCGTGCTGTCAGGCTCGGTTGCCTTGGAGCCCGATGCCCTCAAGGCGCGTTTGAACCTCGGCGGCCGCCTGGTGGCGGTGATCGGCGACGAGCCGGTGATGCGCGCGCTGCGCATCACCCGCGTGGCGGCCGATGCTTGGGAAACAGCCGTGCTGTTCGACACCGTGGCCCCGCGCCTTCAAGGCTTTCCGCAACCCTCACGCTTCACGTTCTGATCCATGAACCACCCTTCCTTGCTGCGGCGACTGTTTTCCTGGTGCGCATTCGGCCTGAGCATGGCCGCCGCTGCGCCCTATGCCCAGGCGCAAAACCTGCCGGTGCTGCTGGAGTCGGCCCGCGGGCATGACGCGGCATTCTTGGCAGCGCGGGCACAGTTTGATTCGGCGCAGTTCCGCATGGAGCAAGCCCGCGCGCTGCGGCGTCCGGGTGTCACGGCCGACACCACGGTGGGCCGCACCGAGAACACCACGCCCTACAGCCCCTCGGTCACGGGCTCAAAGTCTGACACCACCACGACCAACCTGAGCGCCACTCAACCGCTGTTCAACCGCGCCAACGACATGGCCGTGGCCCAGGCAGAAAAAGCCTTGGAAGTGGCCCGCGCCGATCTGGAGACGGCTGAACAAGACCTCATCATCCGCGTGTCTCAGGCCTACTTTGATGTGCTGGCCTCACGCGACGCGCTGGCCACGGTCGAAGCCAGCAAGGCTGCGATCACCGAGCAGCTCGCATCGGCCAAGCGCAACTTTGAAGTGGGCACGGCCACCATCACCGATGCCCGCGAAGCACAGGCGCGCTACGACCTCGTGATCGCCCAGGAGCTGGCCGCCAACAACGACCTGCGCAACCGCCAACTGGTGTTGGAGCAAGTGGTCGGCCGATTGCAAGTGCGGCCCGCACCGCTGCGCCTGCCGCTGGTCTTGCCGCCGGTGGTGCCGCAAAACGCGGACGCCTGGGTGGAGCAAGCCCTGGGCCGCCATCCCCTGGCGCGCAAGGCGCGTCTGGGCCTGGAGATCGCCCAGCTGGAGGTCAGCCGCGCACGCGCCGGTCACCTGCCCACCGTGGCGCTGACTGGGCGCTACACGCAACAGCGCGTGGACGGCAGCGCCACCCTGCGCAACGCCACCACGGGCACCAGCGTGCAGATCGGGCAATTGGGCACCTCCACCACCTCGGTGGTGGGTGTGACGCTGAGCGTGCCGCTGTATGCCGGGCACGCCACCGACAACCGCGTGTCCGAAACCCTCAAGCTGGAAGAGAAGGCCCGTCACGATCTGGACAGCGCACGGCGCGGTGTGGAACTGGCGACGCGTCAAAGCTTCATGGGTCTGCAGTCCCTGGCCGCCCAGGTCAAGGCCTTGGAAGCGGCTGAAGCCTCCAGTCAATTGGCCTTGGAGTCCACACAGCTGGGCTATCGGGTGGGCGTACGGGTGAACCTGGACGTGCTCAATGCCCAGAGCCTGCTGTTCCAAACCCGGCGTGACCTGGCCAAGGCGCGGTACGACTCCATCCTGGGTTCGCTGCGACTGCGCCAAGCCGCGGGCACTCTGGCTGCGGCCGATGTGCAGGCGCTCACGCCGCTTTTGGGTTCCTGATCAGCCTGGTCAGCCTGAGCGGCTTGAGTGGCCCTCCTGAAGGGCCTGCCGAACCGCACTCGCCTGGCGCTGTGCAGCGCCCTCGTTGGCCGCCACCCAGGCCAGGCCAGCCGCCCGCAGCGCTTCCAAGCGCGCCGGGTCGGTTTGCAGGGCCAGGTGCACCGCCTGGCTCAGGTTGGCCGCCCTCAGCGCGGCGCCCTCTTCTTCCGCCTGCTGCGCGGCCTCTTCAAAATTGAAGGTGTGCGGACCCATCACCACCGGGCAGGCGCAGGCTGCGGCCTCGATCAGGTTCTGGCCCCCCAGGGGAGCGAAGCTGCCCCCCAGGAGCGCCACGTCAGCAGCGGCATAGTAGGCGGGCATTTCACCCACGCTGTCACCCAGCCACACATCAGCTTGCCAGTCGGCTTGGCCAGGCCCCCCTTCGGCCCAACTGCTGCGGCGGCTCACGCTCAGGCCTGCGCGCAGCAGGGCCGCCTGCACTTCGTCAAAGCGCTGCGGGTGGCGCGGCACCAACAACAACAGCGGACGTTCGGGGCTGTCGTGCGCAGCGCCGGCGTGCATCCGTGTCAAGGCTTCAAGCCAGGCCTGAAGCAGGGGCTGGTCTTCACCCTCGCGCCAACTCGCAGCCATCACCACGCGTCGACGAAACGCTTGGCCGCCCCAGGCCGCAACGGCGTCTGCGTCAGACCCGGCGGCACCCGGTGCAGCGCGCAGGCCTGCCCACTGCCGACCCATGGCCTGCAAGGCCTGCGAAGGCTGCAGCCCATACTTCAGGTTGCCCGAGACGCAAATGCGCTCGGCGGGTACGCCCGCATCGTGCAGGTGCCGGGCATCGGGTTCGGTTTGGGCGCACACGGCCGACAAGCGCTGCATCATGGCCCGGCTCAATGCGGCCCAGCGCTGCCCCTTGCGCAGGCTGCGCGCCGACAAGCGGGCATTGGCCAGCACCATCGGCACGCCCGCACGCTCGGCCTGCAAGAGCAGGTTGGGCCAGGTCTCGGTTTCCATCAGCACACCCACCTGCGGCTGCAGCGTGCGCATAAAGCGCCTGGTGGCACCGGCCGTGTCCAAGGGCACCCAGCCGTGCAGGTCGCCCGGCTTGAGATGGGCACGCCCAGCTTCCAAGCCGGTGGCCGTGCCCGTGGTCAGCAGCAATTGCATCCCCGGCACCGATTCGCGCAGGGCCTCGATCAAGGGCTGCGCCGCACGGGTTTCACCCAAAGACACCGCGTGCACCCACACCCGTGGAGCCTGTGGCGTGGGTGCCGGCTGGCGCGGCCAAAAGCCCAAGCGCTGCGCCCATGCGTGGCGGTAAGCCGGCTCGGCGCGGCCGCGCCACCAAAAGCGGGCGAACACGACGGGAAGGGCCAAGGCCCAAGCGGCTGAATACAGCGCTTGCGCCCACCCTGCGCGCAGGCTCACACCCAGCCCCCGCGCTTGAGTCGGCCAGCCTTCAATGCAAGCCGAAACACTCAGTGGGCCGAGGTTTGAACCATGGCGTCGCTCTTGACCGAGCGCAGCGCGCTCATGAGCTCGCGCTCGATGCGTCCCAGAGCCGCTTCGGTATGGCCCTCAAACCGCAAGACCAGGACCGGGGTGGTGTTGGAGGCGCGGATCAAGCCGAAGCCATCGGCGAAGTCCACCCGCAGGCCGTCGATGTCGCAGACCTGGCCGCCAGCAAAGCTCAAACCACCCGAGCGTGTGCGCTCCAGCAGGCGCGCCACCACCCGGTGGTGCTCGCCCTCGGCACAGGGCACGTTCAACTCGGGCGTGCTGTGGCTGGCCGGCAGGTCTTCCAGCACCGCGCTGGGATCGATGTAGCGGCTGACGATCTCCAAGAGGCGCGCGGCGGTGTACATCGCATCATCAAAGCCGTACCAGCGCTCACCGAAGAAGATGTGGCCGCTCATCTCGCCGGCGAATGGCGAGTTCATTTCCTTGAGCTTGGCCTTGATCAGCGAATGCCCGGTTTTCCACATCACCGGCTTGCCGCCGGCTTCGCGGATGGCCACGGGCAGGCGCTGTGAACACTTCACATCGAAGATGATGGGAGCGCCCGGATGCCGCTTGAGCACATCCCGCGCGAACAACATGATCTGGCGGTCGGGGTAGATGATGTGGCCGTGGCGGGTGACGATGCCCAAGCGGTCGCCGTCGCCATCGAAGGCCAAACCCAGGTCCGCTTGGGTGGCCCGCACCACCAGGCGCAGGTCTTGAAGGTTTTCCGGTTTGCTGGGGTCGGGGTGGTGGTTGGGGAAATCGCCATCGACCTGGCTGTACAGGTCCACCACGTGGCAACCCAAGGCCCGCAGGATGCTCGGCGCGGTGGCACCGGGGATGCCATTGCCCGAATCCACGACGATCTTCAGCGGCCGCGCCATGCGGCAGTCGCCCACGATGCGCGCGGTGTATTCCTCGGTGATGTCCATCGTGGCCGTGCGCCCACGGCCGCGCCGGTAGTCCTCGGCTTCCATGCGTTCACGCAGGCGCTGGATGTCGGCACCGAAGATGGCGCGGCCTGCCAGCACCATCTTGAAACCGTTGTAGTCCTTGGGGTTGTGGCTGCCCGTGATTTGGATGCCGCTGCGGCAACCGTGGGCACCTCTCGTGGCGGCCACGTAGTACAGCATGGGCGTGGTCACCGCGCCGAGGTCCACCACGTCAATGCCGGTGGAGGCCAGCCCCCGCACCAAGGCCGCAGACAGCGCGGGCCCCGACAGTCGACCGTCCCGACCCACCGCCACCGCCTTTTCGCCGGCAGCCAAAGCTTCGGTGCCGAAGGCGCGGCCCAAGTGCTCGGCAAACTGTTCGTCGATGGTCTGCCCCACGACACCACGGATGTCGTATGCCTTGAAGACGGATGCTGCCACGTCCACGATGGGTCCTCCGGGTTGCCCAGAACCGCTGGGCCTAGACCCTGATTCTAGGCAGTTGGGCTTGCTTGGCGCCGCTTGACGGTTTCCGGCAGGCTCCACCAAACGGCTGCGGCCACCAAGAAGGCCACCGCCGCCAGGCTCATCACCGGGGCCAGGCCATAGGCCTGGGCCAAAGGGGCGGTGATCAGGGGCGCGGTCATGCTGATGACACGGCCCCAGTTGAAGATGGACGCAGCGGTGGAGCGCAAATGTGAGGGGTAGAGCTCGGACATCCACGGTCCCCAGATGGCGCTGCAGGCCAGGGCTATTCCGTACATGAAGCCGATGAACTCCAGTGTTTGCACGGTGACCGGTGCAAACAGATAGATCGGGATCAAGACCGCGCAGCCCACAAAGCCCGAAGCGGCCACCCGGCGCCCGTAGCGGTCGCTGATCCAGCCCCAACACAGCGCACCCAAGGCGCTGCCCACAAACTGCCAACCCAGGATGTCGCCAACGGCGGTATCGGGCACGCCCCGCTCGGTGCGCAAGAAGGTGGTGGCCCAACCGGTGAAGGCCTGGTAGGCAAAAAAGTTCAGGCCGCTCATCAGGGCCAGGAAAATGGTCTGGCGGCGCACACCGGGCTGAAACAACTCCATGACCGGCAAGGTGCTGCTGGCCGTGGCCTGTCCACCCACCATGCCGTCCATGGGGACCAAGCGGCGGTCGTCAGGCACCAGGGCCAGCGCCAGGAAAGCCAAGGCAATGGGCACCACCCCGGCCCACAGCATCAACTGCCAGTCCATCCCCGCGCGGAACACCGCAGCCGACACAAAGCCCAGGGCGGACACCGCCAGGTTGTAGGTGCAAAAGACGATGCCGGCGATACGGCCACGCACATCCCGCGCAAACAGGCCCGAATAGATGCCCACGGCGATCGGAAACATCGAGCCCATGAAGAAACCCAGAAACAAGCGCTGCACCACCAGCCCGGTGAAATCGTTCACGACCAAGGCGCCCAAGAGGCCGGAACCGAAACCGATCATGGTGATCACCAGGGCGTTGCGCCGGCCGATCTTGTCGGCCACTTGGCCCATGATCACCGCACCCACCAGCGCTCCAATCGACTGCAGCGTGTAGGCCGAACCCGATTCCGTGAGCGACAGATTCAGGCTTTCTTTGATGTAAGGCCGCAAGATGTCGATCGTGTTCCACGACCAGGCATAAAAGAAGTAGGCGACCAAGAGAAAGCCCAAGGCCAGGGCGCGCCGGGGCAAGCCGAGTTCATCGGCACGCAGCCAGTCCTGCACAGGGGGCTTCATGGCGCGTACCGCTGCGAGGCCAGTGCCGCACCTTCAGCCATCGCGGCAAACTTGGCATAGACGATGTCAGCGTCCACTGCACCGAAGCCTGCAAAAGTGCCAAAGCCGCAGTCGGTGCCGGCCATCACGCGCTCAGGGCCCACGATGTCGGCAAAACGCTGCAAACGCTGGGCGACCAGGCGCGGGTGCTCCACGAAGTTGGTGGTGGAGTCCAGCACGCCGGGTATCAACACCTTGTCATCGGGAATGTGGGCGCGCATCTCGGCGATGGTTTCCCACTCGTGCGCATGGCGCGGGTTGGAGGTTTCAAACAGCAGGGCCTGGGGCTTGGCCTTCATCACAATGGGCAGGATCGTCGCCAAGGGCACGTCCTTGTGGTGCGGGCCTTCGTAGTTGCCCCAGCACACATGCATGCGGACCCGATCGGCCGGAATGGCCACCAGGGCCTCGTTGAGCGCCTCCACATGGCGCTCAATGCGACGCAGGTAGGCGCCCTCCTCCAGATCCTTGTACATCATGTGTCGGCCCAGGCCGAGGTCGGGTGAGTCCAGCTGCAGGATCAAGCCCGCGTCAACGATCGCATGGTATTCGTGGCGCAACGCGTGGGCCAGGGCCTGAAGGTACTGGTCATCATCGGCATAGTGCCGGTTGGGCTGAAACAGCGCCACCACCCCGGGCGAAGCAGCGTTCATGAACACGCCGCGCGCACCATGCCTTTGTGCAGGTGGGTGTGCCACCGGCCGAGGCCAAGCGCTTCATGAAACCGGGGTAGTCCAGGAGGTCGGCCGGGGTGCGACGGTCGCTGTCACCATCGAAGCCGGTGTAGCGGTCCTTGATGTAGGTGGCGTAGCTGATCTTGCTCATCTCGCCGTCGCTGACGACGTCGATGCCCGAGCGCACCTGACGCTCTACCGCCTCGTCCACCGCCACACGCATGGTCTCGTTGAAGACCGCTTCATCAACCGGCTCTCCACGCTCACGGGCGAAGATCTGTTCGACCACGGCCTGGCTGCGGGGCAAAGAACCCACATGGGTGGTGGGGAAGTGTCGGCGGTGAGGCTGGGGCATATCGCAGGATGAAGGTAAGAAAACACCATGGCCGGCATCAAGCCGGCCATGGTTCAGCTGCTCAGGGTGAAGCTCAGAACTTGCTGTAGGTGAGCTTCAGGCCCATCATGCGCGGAGGCGCAGCACTGACCTGCAAGGCGCCGCCACCGCCCCACACGAAGCGGTTGATGGTCTGGGTGTTGCCCACGTTGTCCACGAAGCCCAAGAGCGACCACTGGTCGTTCATGCGCCAGTTCACCTTGATGTCGGTCTTGGTGAAGGCGCCCTGTTTTTCGATCTGCGCGTTAGTGGGTTGTCCGAAGAAGCCGCTGTTGTAGCTGACCACCACCATCGGCGTCAGGCGCCCACCACCGGCCAAGCCGATGTCGTGCTTGAGGAAAACCGAGCCCTGGCTGCGGGCTGCATACGGAATGCGGTTGCCCGACAGGTCGCAGCCATAGGCAGCGGCGGGTTGGCCCGCACCACCGGTGCCCGGCACCACACCGCACTTGTAGCCCGGAGCGAACAGACGGCGCTGGCCGGCTGGGGCGATCACCACACCATTGGCGTCGGTTTGCGGTGCGGTGGAGGTGGGGTCAGCCACCAAGATCGAGGTGCCGAAGGGCAAGGCCACATCGGGGAAGCTCGTGTACTTCGCATCCAAGAGGCTCAAGGTGCCGCCGAAGGTGGTGGCCCGCGAGGCGCGCCACTCGAGTTCGGCCTCTACCCCCTTGGCGCTGGCCTTGGCCGCGTTGAAGATGGCCGAAATGGTGGTGTTGCCCACCGGGATCTGGCGCTGCTCTTGCAGGTTGGTGTAGTCGTTGCTGAAGGCCGACACGTTGAGCTGCAGCGTGTTCTTCAGGAAGCGGTTCTTGGAGCCCACCTCCATGGCCACCACCTCACGCCGGCTGCACCATAAGCCGACACGGGTGGCAGCGGCGTGGCCAGGGTTATGAGGTTGCCGTCGGGTGCGCCAGAGGCGTTCAGCGGGAGCACCGAGTTGGCGTTGGCGTACTTGAAGGACTTGGTGTCCTTGGTGTAGCGCGCGCCGGCCGTCAGCGTCAACACAGGGCTGAGCTTGAGGTTCATCTGGCCGTAGACCGCACGGGAATCGGTCTCGGGCATTTGGTTGTCGTAGAAGCCCGCGCCGTTTTGCGCCAGGGTGATGGGCGCACTGAGGGCCGACGAGCGGATGGTGCGCGAGAGCTGCTGGTTGATGAAGGTGCCGCGCAGCTCGTCCTTGAACAGGTACACGCCGGCGACATAGCCCAGCGGGCCCTTGGTGTTGCTCAGGATTTGGAACTCCTGAGAGAAGGTCTTGGCCGCCGTGGCTTGGTAGTCAACGGCAATGGTCGAGGCCGAGAAATCGGAGTCTGAGGTGCGGGTGGCAATGAAGTCGGCATAGCCTGTGATCGACTTCAGCGTGGCGCCGGGCATCTGATAGGTCAGATCCAGGCTCATGTTGCGGTCGCTGAGGTCCAGGAAGGTGCGGTAGTCGTTGTCCACCACATAGGCGTTGCCAGCCTTGTACAGCGGGATACCCAAGTCCACACCGGTGCCAATGGCGTTGGCTCCGGTGCCCGCACCTGCACCCATGGTGCGCGTGCAATCGTTGACCGCGTCACGGTTGCCGCCGCGCGGGTTGATGATGGTTTGCGTGGCGTTGAAGAGTTGCTGGCACGAGGGCGTGTGCACATAGGTGCCGGCCATCTTGTAGCCAAAGGCCG
>RGEP01000441.1 GCA_009918225.1 Betaproteobacteria bacterium
GCACATTGGCCGCCGCCCCGCGCTCCTGTTTCACCCGCTCAAACCACTGCGGGGTGAACCAGGACCGGGCCGCGTCAAGGTCCTTCCAGAGGTAGATCCCACCGTAGTGCCCGTCGGCTTTGGCAAAGGAGAAGGCCTTGAAGTTCAGTCCTGCAATCCCCTGGTACTGAGGGATGGTGTCACGCATCTTGTTCGTCACCAGGAACCGGGGCGCATACCAGGGCGCCGGCACCTTCACGACGACTGCAACGGGTGGGTTCGCCGAGAGCCCAGCCCCAAAGTTCTGCTCGGCCATTGCGGGCATGCTGATGGCCGACAGCGCTGTTGCGACAGCGGCTGCGGCTACTGCTGCGAAAGATCTGAAACCTGCCATGAAAGTCTCCTTTGCAACAGGGCCGGTTTGGCCCCTCTGAAGACTTAGACAAGGGAAGATGAGGCTTTGTGACAGTTGCATGGCCCCATTGGTTTTCGGTTGCAGCGTTAGCTTAAGTGAAGACACCCCGGGGATTCGAGCACATGGTCAAAAGCACTATCTTTGCTGCGCGTAGCGCCACGCGCCACACTTGATGCATGATTGGAAGCTTCGGGCACGACGGCGTTGAGCGCTTCTTCAGATTCGGTTCGCGCGCTGGCATCCAAGTCGCTCACGCCCTGCGCCCGGCCCGGCAACTTTCTGCGCTAGACGCCGCCACAAGGCCCGAAGACATGAACCGTCCTGGGCGGGACTGGCATCCCCTCAAGGGCGGCCTCTCCGGTCACTGGTCAGTCAGCGTGAACGGCAACTGGCGTCTGACTTTTGTGTTTGAAAACGGCGATGCCATCCTGGTGGACTACCAGGATTACCACTGAGGTGACCATGAGTTCAATGTTCAACCCACCACACCCCGGCCTCACTTTGAGGGACGACATCCTGCCTGCGTTGAATTTGCAGGTCGGCGAAGCAGCTGCCCAGTTGGGCGTGGACCGCACCACCTTGTCCAAGGTGCTCAATGGGCGGGCGGCGATCAGCCCTGCGATGGCGTTGAGGATCGAGCGATGGCTGGGACGAGACCATGGCGGGGCCGCTGAAGTGTGGCTGGCTCAGCAGGCCGCCTACGATCTATGGCAAGCACGCGCCACAGCGAAAGCCAGCAAGGCCCTTTCGAGTGTCAAGGCACTGAGGCTTCAAGCGGCATGAGGATGACGCAAGATCCAGCCGATGCAAAAGCCAGCCCGGCGCTGCTCCTTTGGTCTCGTCTCATTCAAGGCGCAGCGGCTGTCGTCATCGTCCTGAGCTTGACCTTGCTGTTGGCGCCCCGCCTTGGGGAGGCCATCTTCAACCTGGTGTACTACCACCAGTTATCCATCCCCGTCGAAGTGCCGAGCCTGGCGCTTGGCTACATCTGGTTTGCCAACGGCATCATCGGCGCCGTGATGGC
>RGEP01000442.1 GCA_009918225.1 Betaproteobacteria bacterium
CCGGCGGCCCAGAAGAATGGTGGCATGGCGGGCCTCGCGCCCAGCCGCAGCCGTTCATGATTCACGGAGTATCCATCCCCCCGCCCCAGCAGGCCGAAGATCGGCGGGAAGCGCCGCACGCCACCGGGGGCAGCGTAGAGGCGGCGCTGTGGATCCAAGGCATGCACTGCGCCGCCTGTTCAGGGCTGATTGAGGCTGCGGTGCGAAACGTGCCGGGGGTGCAGTCGATTCGGGTCAGCGCCTCGTTGCACAGGGCACAGGTGCGCTGGAGGCCGGATGTGAGCAGCCTGGCGCAGATTGTTCAGGCCATCCAGGCTGCTGGCTACGGCGCCGAGCCAGCGGGTGTAGCTGATCAGGGCCAGGTCAGGGCTGCAGAGCGCAAGCAACTGCTGTGGCAGCTCTTTGTGGCTTGGTTCTGTGCCATGCAGGTCATGATGTTGGCCACACCGGCCTATGTGGCCGCCGATGGGGACATGGCGCCTGACTTGCAGCGGCTGCTGAACTGGGCCCAGTGGCTGCTGTGCCTGCCCGTGATGTGGTTCTCGGCCTCGCCCTTCTTGAGCCAGGCCTGGCGGGCGCTGCGCCAGCGGCGCATCGTGATGGACGTGCCCGTGGCATTGGGCATGGTGGTGATGTTTGGCGCCAGCACGGTGGTCAGCTTCAACCCGGGTGGGCCCTTGGGCGACGAGGTGGTGTTTGACTCGTTGTCGATGTTTGTGGCGATCCTGTTGACCGGGCGCTGGGTGGAGATGCGCCTGCGCCACCACGCCGCCGCCTCTTTGGAGCATCTGCTGCGGGATGTGCCGCAGCGCGTGGAGCGCCTCAAGGACCACGGTGGCAGTGACTGGGTCGACGCCTCGGCACTTCAGGTGGGTGACCGGCTGCGCGTGGCCGCCGGCGAGCGGTTTGCAGCCGATGCGGTGATCCTCAAAGGCAGCACGTCGGTGAGCCAGTCCTTGATGACGGGGGAGTCCCTGCCCGTGGTGCGAGAGCCAGGGCAGTCTGTGTGGCGCGGCAGCGTGAACCAGGGCCACCCGGTCGAGGTCTGCGTCACGGCCATTGGGCAGGACACGCACTGGGCGCGCCTGTTGGACTTGGCTGAGCGGGCCGCCCTGGAGCGGCCGCCCCTGGTGGCGATGGCCGACCGCTGGGCCGCTCCCTTTTTGTGGGGCGTCATGGCGTTGGCCCTGCTGTCCGCCGGTGTCTGGTGGTGGATCGAGCCCACTCGAGCCCTTTGGGTGGCGGTCTCCGTGCTGGTGGTGACCTGCCCGTGTGCCTTGTCCTTGGCCGCACCCGCTGCGTTGACGGCCGCAGCCCGGGCGTTTGCGCAACACGGTGTCCTGCTGCAACGGCTGTCGGCGCTGGAAGACTTGGCGCGCATCGACCAGGTGGTGTTCGACAAGACCGGCACCCTGAC
>RGEP01000443.1 GCA_009918225.1 Betaproteobacteria bacterium
TGCACGAGGTCTTCGGCTACAGCGCTTTTCGAGGTCAGCAAGGCGCCATCGTTGACCATGTTTGTGCGGGGCACAACGCCCTGGTGCTCATGCCCACCGGTGGCGGCAAAAGCCTGTGCTACCAAGTCCCCGCGCTGGTGCGTCAGCGCCGTGGCCAAGGTGCCACCCTGGTGGTCAGCCCCCTGATTGCCTTGATGCAAGACCAGGTGAGCACCCTGGAGCAGTTGGGTGTGGAGGCCGCCTTTCTCAACTCCACCCTGAGCAGCGAGGCCGCTCAAGACATCGAACGCCGTTGGCGCAGCGGCCGCTTGAGCCTCCTGTATGCCGCACCGGAGCGCGTGCTCACGCCGCGTTTCCTGGCCATGCTGGATTCGCTGCACGAACGAGGCCTGCTGAGCCTGCTGGCCATCGACGAAGCGCATTGCGTGAGCCAGTGGGGGCACGACTTCCGAGAGGACTACCTGGGGCTGTCGCAACTGGCCGAACGCTACCCCGGTGTGCCGCGCCTGGCCTTGACCGCCACGGCCGACGCGCTCACGCGTGCCGACATCGTCGAGCGACTGGCGTTGCAAGACGCGCGGCGCTTCATCAGCAGCTTTGACCGGCCCAACATCCGCTACACCATTGTGGAGAAGGAAGACCCGCGTGCGCAGCTGCTGGCCTTCATCCGCGAAGGGCACCAGAACGAGGCTGGCATCGTCTACTGCGCCACCCGCAAGAAGGTCGAGGAAACCGCGGTTTGGCTGAGCGACCACGGTGTTCGCGCATTGCCCTATCACGCGGGGCTGGATCTGGCGCTGCGACAGCAGCACCAACAGGCCTTTGTGGAACACGACACGCGCGACGGTGGGCTGGTGATGGTGGCCACCATTGCATTCGGCATGGGCATCGACAAGCCGGATGTCCGCTTTGTGGCCCACCTGGACCTGCCCCGCACCGTGGAAGGCTACTACCAGGAGACCGGCCGCGCTGGCCGTGATGGTGAGGCCGCGGAGGCCTGGATGGTCTACGGCTTGGCCGATGTGGTGGGCCAGCGCCGCTTGATCGAAGACGGCCAGGCCAGCGAAGATTTCAAACGCGTCTTGCGCGGCAAGCTCGAGGCCATGCTCACGCTGGCCGAGGCGCATGACTGCCGCCGCCAGCGGCTTCTGTCGTATTTCGACGAAGCCAGCGAGCCCTGCGGCAACTGCGACAACTGCCTGGAGCCGCCCGAGTTGTGGGACGGCACCGAGGCGGCGCGCATGGCCTTGAGCTGCATCTACCGCATGGCCCAACACGGGGCCCACAACGGCGCGAAAGCCTTCGGTGCGGCGCACCTGATCGATGTGCTGCGCGGCAAGCCTTCGCCCAAGGTGAGGCAGTACGGCCATGACCAACTGTCCACCTACGGCATTGGCCGCCACCTGAGCGAAGCC
>RGEP01000444.1 GCA_009918225.1 Betaproteobacteria bacterium
CCCCAGCAGAACCGTCCCCGACCACACGGCGTTGCTCCAACCTCAGCAGGCCAGCACGCCCGACCGCACGGCGTTGCTCCAACCTCAGCAGGCCAGCAGCCCCGACCGCACGGCGTTGCTCCACCATCACATGGCCAGCAACGCCTAAAGAGCGGCCCCCATTCGACCCCAAGGGACCAGCGGCCAAGCGCCTACAAGCCGATCTGCTCCCGCAACTGCGACGTCTGCTCGCTCCAATACGCCGCGGTCCCAAAGTGCGGAAACGCCCGAGGAAAGGCCGGGTCTTCCCACCGTTGGGCAATCCACGCGCTGTGCTGGATCATGCGCAGCGTGCGCAGCGGCTCGATCAGGGCGAGTTCGGCGTCATCGAAGTCGCGCACCGTTTCGTAGCCTTCCAGCAGCAGCCGCAGGCTGCGGGCGCGGCCGGCTTCGTCGCCCGGCAACAGCATCCACAGGTCTTGCACCGCGGGCCCGTTGCAGGCGTCGTCCAGGTCCACCACATGCGGGCCTTCTTCTCGCCACAGGATGTTGCCCGGGTGCGCGTCGCCGTGCAGCCGCAGGCTGAGCACGCGGCCGGCGGACTCAAAGGCTTGGGCGGCGGCGTCCAGCGCGCGGTCTGAGGCGTCTTGCCAAGCGGCTTGCTCACCGGGCGTGACCACCCCGTGCTCCATCAGCCAGCGCTGGTTGGCGCGGCCCCAGGTCGCCACGTTCAAGGTTCGGCGCTGGGTAAAGGGCTGGCGGGCGCCCACCTGGTGCAGGCGGGCGACGAAGCGGCCGATCCACTGCAGGGTCTGGGCATCGTCGATTTCCGGTGCCCGCCCGGCCTTGCGGGGGCACACCGCGAAGCGCCAGTCTTGTTCGCCTTGGCTCCAATGGGCCAGGGTCTGGTGGGCGCCGCTGAGGGTGACCGCCGCTTGGCCATTGGCCTCGCAGGGGCCGTCTGTGGCCAGGCTCAGGGGGGCCACCACGGGAACTTCTTCGTCTTGCAGTTCCCAGGCGAAAGCGTGCTCTTCCAGGATTTGGGCATCGGACCAGCGGCCCGGTCGGTAGAACTTGGCCACCACCGCTTCGCCCGATTCCAGGAACACCTGGAACACGCGGTTTTCATAGGAATTGAGCTGCAGGAGCCGCCCGTCGCCGCGCAGGCCGACGGCGTCCAGGGCGCTGAGCACATCGTGGGGCTGCAGGGCAGCAAAGCCGCCCACGCCAGGGGCGGGCGGGGACTCGTTCGGATCGGGCATCCCGCATCGTACGCGGGTGCGGCGGTGGGCCGCGGCCGGGCTGGGGTGGGCGCCTTGGCCATTTCTGCCCGTTGCGCTATACTGGCGGGCTTTCCCGTTGGCAGCGGGGAATGGTTGCGTCTCGTTTTGAGATGGCCCGTGGTGGGTTTGGCCCGCCTCGAGCCTTTCAACA
>RGEP01000445.1 GCA_009918225.1 Betaproteobacteria bacterium
GCCAGCGCGCGTGTGATGCTGTCGGTGCCCCCGCCAGGCGAGAAGGGCACCACCAACTTGACGGGGCGCTCTGGAAATGCAGCCCCCGGCCCTGATGACCCCAGACAGGCCAGGCCAGCCAGGGCGCTCAGTGCCCGACGACGGGTGATGGCAGACGCATGGAAGGAAACAGCCGTGTCCACGTGTGAACCCGTGAGGGCGGATGGTCAAAGCTCCGAGTCTAGTCAATCCGCTTTACACTGCCCTGTCGCCAACGCACAGGCGCAAAAATCCGATGCGTGCGTTGGGCTGGTCGTGAAGGGCTTGTGATGATGCATGCGGTGCGCATGGGGTTGGTCTTGCTGGGGATGGGGTGGGCATCGGCCTGGGGACAGTTGAGTGACGTGCAAGAGGGATTGGCCATCATGGCCAGTCGCACCGCGGGCAATTGCATCAGCTGCCACGAAATTCCCGCCTGGCGCGATGCGGCAGACCCGACCCGCCGCTTGACCTTGCAAGGGTCGTTCGGCCCCTCGCTACAAGGGGTGGGGCAGCGCTACAGCCGTGATCAGTTGCGCCAATGGGTGGTCGATGCACGGGTGATGCGGCCCCACACACTCATGCCTCCCTATGGCACGACACAAGGCTTGAACGCGCCGGCGCGTCAGCAACCCCTGCTGACGCCCGCCCAAATCGAGGCCGTGGTGGAGGCGCTGTCATGGTTCACGCAACCGACCGCACTCGTGGGGGCATCACCTGCTGCCCCGTCAATGCCGGTGCTGTCCAGCGTGGAGCAACTTCAGGCAACGCAGGCCATGAACCCCGTGGAACTTTGGGTAGAACAGGGGCAGCAGGCGTGGGACCGCGGCTGTGTGTCCTGCCATGCGCAGGGCGATGTGGTGAAGGCCGTCCCGCAATTTCCCAGGCTCGATGCACAACACCGACTGGTCAACCTGGAGGACCAAATCAACCGTTGCCGTCAGCGAACGGACGTGACGATGGCATCCGCTGCGCCGGTGGAGGACCGCACCACCCTGGGCCTCAGCGCTTTCTTGCACCAATCCGCGCGGCAACGTCCGATTCAGGTCACGGCGCCTCTCGACAAGACGGACGCCACGCGCTGGCAACACCACCTGGATGCCGGCGAGCGGCTCTACACCACGCGCATGGGTCACATGAACCTGTCGTGTCGCCAGTGCCATGACGACAAGGTGGGCACAGCCATGCGGGCGCAACGCATCAATTCCGCGCATCCGGTGGGCTTTCCGGTGTATCGCATCAGCTGGCAGGGAGTGGGCTCGATGGATCGGCGCATTCGAGCCTGTCTGTCGGGGGTTCAAGCCCAAGTACCTCCAGCACACGACGAACGCTTGCGTCAACTGGAGCTGTATTTGAAGGTCAGGTCGACAGGCCAGCCGCTCGAGGGTCCTTC
>RGEP01000446.1 GCA_009918225.1 Betaproteobacteria bacterium
CCTGGGTGAGCGATGCGCACGGCGCTCCACTGACCTCAGCGCTGCAGGCCGTCCCGGGCCAGGCCCTGACAGCGGTCTGGCACGATGGCCGCGCACAAATGCGCGTGGAGTCGGTGCACCCGGTGACCAAGGGCGATAGTCCACGGCGACCTTGAGGCTGCCGCCGGTGCCTACAATCCGGCCAGTCTGTACCACTTCCGCCTAGAAGGACCCCATGGAACACACCCTGCCTGCCTTGCCCTACAGCCTGGACGCCCTGGCCCCGCACTACAGCCGCGAGACGCTGGAGTTCCACCACGGCAAGCACCACAACGCCTACGTGGTGAACCTGAACAACCTGCAAAAGGGCACCGAGTACGAGGCCCTGGACCTGGAGTCCATCATCAAGAAGGCCCCGAACCCGGGCCCCATCTACAACAACGCAGCCCAGATCTGGAACCACACCTTTTTCTGGCATTGCATGAAGCCCAACGGCGGTGGAGAGCCCAGTGGCGCCCTGGCGGCTGCCATCAACGCCAAGTGGGGCAGCTACGCCGCCTTCCGTGAAGCCTTCGTCAAGTCTGCTGTCGGCAACTTTGGGTCTGGCTGGACCTGGCTGGTCAAGAAGGCTGACGGTTCAGTGGACATTGTCAACACGGGTGCGGCCGGCACGCCGCTGACCGGTGCCGACAAGGCCTTGTTGACCGTGGATGTGTGGGAGCATGCCTACTACATCGACTACCGCAACCTGCGGCCCAAGTTTGTCGAGACCTTCCTGGACAAGCTGGTGAACTGGGACTTTGCCCAGACCAATTTCGCCTGATCCCAGCCGCCGGGCCTGCGCTGCCTGGTGACCGATCAACGACGGGGCCTTGGGCCCCGTTGTCATTTAAAGATCTCGCCGGAGACCTTGTCGCCTGGCTTGAGGCCGCGCTTGCTGAACCAGCCCGCGTTCATTTCCAGGGCGAAACGGGCGGGCCTCAGTGAGCAGTGGCTGTTGAGCGTCTGAGGCTTCATCTCCTCAATGTTGAGGATGGTGCCATCGTCCTGTAGGAAGGCGATGGACAGCGGGATGAGGGTGTTCTTCATCCAGAAGCACAGGGGCTCGGGCCGCTCGAACACAAAGATCATGCCGGCGTGTTGGGGCATGGCCTTGCGGTGCATCAACCCAATGGCGCGCTGCTCCGGTGTGCGGGCCACCTCGGCGCTGATGCGGTGCATTCCCATGGTGAGGGTGATGGCGGGCAGCTGCTGTGCACTGTCTTGCGCGCGGGCGACCCCTGGGGATGCAAGGGCGGCCAGCGCAAGCAGCACCAGCAGCGCCAGCCCCAAGCAGCGGCGCGCCTCCTGCGCCAGGCGTGTGGGCGGAAGCCGGTGCCATTGCCCCTCAGGGCGACCGGCCGGTGCGAAAACCGCTGCAGGTGTTGTGGG
>RGEP01000447.1 GCA_009918225.1 Betaproteobacteria bacterium
GCCGATCCCGACGAGCGTGCTGTCATGCCATGAAAAAACCCCCGCCGAAGCGGGGGTCGCTGAAACCTGCCAGCCAGGTGATCACTTGCCGATCTTCGGGGGATCGCGGAAGGCGATGGCGAAGAACAGGGTGGAAATGGCCAGGGCCAGGATCAGGATGTAAGCAAAGCTCTCCATGGGATCTCCTCTGGATCAGCTGAGGGTGGTGCCAGCCGGGGGCACGTAGCCCTCGGGCAGACGACGGGTGGAACGGTCGCCCAGTTTCTGGAACAGACCGAACTCCACCTGCTCGCCGAGGTCCGGATCGATACCGGCGAACACATCGCGGTAGAGGGTGCGAGCACCGTGCCAGATGTGGCCGAAGAAGAAGAGGAGAGCGAAGCAGGCGTGGCCGAAGGTGAACCAGCCGCGGGGTGAGCTGCGGAAGGTGCCGTCGGAGTGATAGGTGTCGCGGTCGAACTCGAACGCTTCACCCAGCTGGGCCTTGCGGGCCAGGCGCTTGACCTCGGCCGGATCGGTGAAGGTCTTGCCGTTGAGGGCGCCGCCGTAGACGGTGGCGGTCACGCCGGTCTGCTCGAAGGAGTACTTCGCTTCAGCGCGGCGGAGGGGGATGTCGGCGCGAACGATGCCCTGGTTGTCCTCAAGAACCACGGGGAAGTTCTCGAAGAAGTTGGGCAGGCGACGCACCTGCAGATCGCGACCGTCCTTGTCGGTGAAGGCGATGTGGCCGAGCCAACCGGTGGGCAGGCCGTCGCCGTTCACCATCGGGCCGACGCGGAACAGACCACCCTTGGCGGGGCTGTTGCCGACGTAGTCGTAGAAGGCCAGCTTCTCAGGGATGGCCGCATAGGCCTGTTCCTTGGTGGCACCGTTGTCGAGTGCGGTCTGCACACGCCGGTTGATCTCGGTCTTGAAGTAGCCCTGGTCCCACTGATAGCGGGTGGGGCCGAACAGCTCGACCGGAGTGGCGGCTGCGCCGTACCACATCGTGCCGGCCACCACGAAGGCAGCGAAGAACACGGCAGCGATGGCGCTGGAGAGCACCGTTTCGATGTTGCCCATCCGCAGGGCCTTGTAGAGGCGCTCCGGCGGACGGGTGGTGATGTGGAAGATGCCGGCAATGATCCCCACGATGCCGGCGGCGATGTGGTGGGCCACGATGCCGCCAGGGTTGAAGGGGTTGAAGCCTTCAGGCCCCCAGGCAGGTTGAACCGGTTCGAGGTGACCGGTGAGGCCGTAGGGGTCCGAGACCCACATCCCAGGGCCGAAAACCCCGGTGAGGTGGAAGGCACCGAAGCCGAAGCAGCCCAGGCCCGCCAGCAGCAGGTGGATACCGAAGATCTTGGGTAGATCGAGGGCGGGCTCCCCGGTGCGGGGGTCCTGCCAGATCTCGAGGTCCCAGTAGGTCCA
>RGEP01000448.1 GCA_009918225.1 Betaproteobacteria bacterium
CGCCACCGGTGGGCTGGCACGCGTCAGCACCCAGCTCTGTGAGCTCCTGGGCGAGGGTCGGTTCGAGTCCGCGTGGGCACGGTGCAAACAGCTGCAGACCCGCGCCCGGACGCGGCGCGACGGGTTGCTGCGAGGTCTTATGTTGCGTGTAAGGCTGCCGTGGATTGAGCGGCTGTGGACGAGGTTGCTGTGGCCTGGGCTGCGGTGAACGCGGGCCGTTTCGGGGCGTACGCCGGTCGGAGCGGGGTGTTTCCGGTGGATGCGCCATGTCAGCCGCGCGCGCCGACGCGGCTGGCCAGTGCCCGCTCAAGGAAGTCGAGCCGATCCTGGCCCCAGAACGGTTCGTCCTGCCAGACATACCAGGGAGCGCCAAACACCTGGCGGGCGATGGCCTCCTTCGTGTTGGCCTCGTAGCGGACGATGGCGTCGGGACGCCGGGCAACAATGGCCTCCCCATCCAGGCCGGCTTCGGCGATCAGAGCGGCCATGACCTGAGGGTCGGCGATATTGCGCTCTTCGGCCCAGACTGCACTCAGCACGCGCCCGGCCAGATCGAGCGCAGCCAGGTCGCCATGATGCAGTTGCGCGCCGATCAGGACGAGCGCGGCATCGTCGCCGCTCACAGGAAAGAATCGGGGCTGCAGGTTGAGGGGGAGTCCCGTGATATCGCGCCAGCGCGCAAGCTCGACCAGCCGGTAAGCCTGCCGCTGGGGCGCGCGCTGGGGCAGCGGCAGCCCACCCGATTGCGGGAACACCTTGCCCAGATCAATCGGCATCATCCGGATCGGAATGGCCTGACCCGCGCACAGATCGCGCAGTCGCCGATGGCCCAGGTAGGTCCAGGGTGATGACGGGGCCATGAAATAGTCGAGCGTGTGGGGCACGAAGGTGTCCTCGGGAGTCAGAACGGTTTGACGACAACAAGGATCACCGAGACCACCAGCAGGATGACCGGGGCTTCGTTGAACCAGCGAAACCACACATGCGAATGGCTGTCGGTGCCGCTTGCAAGGCGCTTGAGCAGGCGTCCGCAGACATGGTGATAGGCGAGAAGCACAAGCACGATGGCAAGCTTTGCGTGCATCCAGCCGCTGCCTGCACCCACGCCATAGCCTAGCCACAGCCACAGGCCAAAAAGCAGGGCGAGACCCATGAGCGGCTGCATGAAGCGCCAGAGCTTTCGGGCCATGAGCAGCAGGCGCTCACGCTCGTCTCCCGCTTCGGGAACCATCGCGAGGTTCACGAAAATCCTGGGCAGATAGAAGAGCCCTGCGAACCAGCTGGTGATGAAGATGATGTGAAGCGCTTTGATCCAGAGGTAGCCGGTGCTCATCGGGTGAAGTCCTTTGGAAGCCGCGCGCCTCCGAAGCGGGGCGGTCAGGTGCGGATCTGTCCGCTGCCAAACACCAC
>RGEP01000449.1 GCA_009918225.1 Betaproteobacteria bacterium
CTGGAGGATGTGGTGCTGCGGCTGTTGACCGCGGTCGAGCCCCTGCCCTTGGATGCCCTGGACCTGCGCCCCATGAACCTCGTGCGGTTCAAGGCCGTGATCGAGCGGCCTCATGGCCTGATCTTGTGCGCGGGGCCGACCGGCAGCGGCAAGTCCACCACCTTGCACGCCGCCTTGGCCCACCTGAACACGCCGCAACGCAAGATTTGGACAGCCGAGGACCCGGTCGAGATCACCCAGCCCGGCTTGAGGCAGGTGCAGATCAACTCCCGCATCGACTGGACCTTCGAGAAAGCCCTGCGCTCCTTCTTGCGAGCCGACCCCGACGTGATCATGGTGGGTGAAGTGCGCGACCGGGACACGGCCCGCGTGGCGGTGGAAGCCGCGCTGACCGGGCACCTGGTGTTGTCGACCATCCACACGAACAGCGCTGCCGAAACGATCACCCGCTTGCTGGACATGGGCCTGGACCCGTTCAACTTTGGGGATTCGCTGCTGGCGGTTCTGGGCCAGCGGCTGGTGCGCCGCTTGTGCAGCCACTGCCGGTTGGCCCAAGGGGCCACGGCGGTCGACCTGCCAGCCAGCGCCGCAACGAATCAGCCCCCAGTTGGCGAGCCGCAGTGGGATGAAGCGCCAAGCATTGGCAGCACTGGGCCTGAGATGCGTTGGTGGGCGCCTGGGTGTGCACACTGCCAAGGCCATGGCTTGCGCGGCCGTATTGGCCTGCACGAGCTCCTGATCGTGAGCCCGGAAATACGCAGTCTCATCCAGGCGCGGCAACCCGCCAGCCTGATTCAGGCTTGTGCGATCGACCAAGGCATGGTCAGCCTTCGACAAGACGGCATCGACAAGGCGCTGCAGGGGCTGACCACGCTGGAAGAGGTTCGGGCCTCCACCCATGCCTGAATCCTGTGCAGCTAGCCGCCACCGCGCTGCGTGTAGAGATCGAAGTACCGCATGAAGTGGTGCCGGGCTGCGGCATCGAGCCCACCGAAATCGAAGCTCACCTGCAGGCGCGGCAAGGTGATCAGTGCGATGCGCCGTGGCGCCAGCGGCGACCAGTTCAAGCGCAGGGAATGAGCGGCTTGCAGCCAGACCCTCGCACCGGTCTGACCTTCCCACTCGATACGGGCGCCCCGGCTGGCACCCGGCAGCCAGGTGCGCAGCTCAGCAGGCGTGCAGCCCATCTCGCGCGAAAACACAGCCGGATAGTCGGCTTGCATTCAAGGCCTTGGGCGGCGGGCTCAGCCGCCGGCAATGGGCGGCCAGATGGCCAGCACATCGCCTTCCTGGAGCGTGCGACTGGCACGGTCTTCTGGGGCCACATACACGCCGTTGATGAGGACCAGGTGCACGAGCTTCATCGGCAGGTTAAAGGGCGCGATGATGTCGGCGATCGTGGCCTGCGGC
>RGEP01000450.1 GCA_009918225.1 Betaproteobacteria bacterium
CAAGACCACGACCAAGACCAAGATCACCACGGGCTGATCGGCTCCGGTTCGTCGTGCGCCCTCCCGGCCAGACGAGCCGGGCAGACAGCCAGACCAGTTTCTGACTGCATACAAGAAAGGGCGGACAACATGAGCAAGCGGGTAGGCCTCGTCGGATGGCGCGGCATGGTGGGATCGGTTCTGATGGACCGCATGCGGGCCGAGCAGGACTTCGACCTGATCGAGCCGATCTTCTACTCCACCTCCAGTGCGGGCGGCCCAGCCCCGGCCATGGCCAAGCAGCACACCACGCTCTTGGACGCCCATGACCCGGCCCAGCTGGCCCAGTGCGACATCATCATCACCTGCCAAGGAGGCGACTACACCAAGGACGTGTTCCCGCGCCTGCGGGCCAGTGGCTGGAACGGCCATTGGATTGATGCGGCTTCGGCGCTGCGCATGGAGTCTGACGCCGTCATCATCCTGGACCCGGTGAACGACAGCCTGATCCAGCGCAAGCTGGCCGCGGGTGGACGCAACTGGATCGGCGGCAACTGCACCAACTCGATCCTGTTGATGGGCTTGTCGGGCCTGTTCAAGGCGGGGCTGGTGGAGTGGGTCAGTTCCATGACCTACCAGGCGGCCTCAGGCGGCGGCGCCAACCACATGCGCGAGCTGCTCAAAGGCATGGGCGTGTGCCACGCGGCCGCGGGTGCCGACCTGGAAAACCCCGCCACGGCCATCTTGGACATCGACCGCCGTGTGGCCCAAGCCATCCGCGAGGACGTGCCCACCGAGTTCTTCGGCGCGCCCCTGGCCGGGGGCCTGATCCCCTGGATCGACGCGCAGCTCGACAACGGCCAATCCAAGGAAGAGTGGAAGGGCCAGGCCGAGGTCAACAAGATTTTGGGTACCGAGCAAACCATTCCCGTGGACGGCCTGTGTGTGCGCATTGGCGCCATGCGCTGCCACAGCCTGGCCTTGACCCTCAAGCTCAAGCAAGACCTGCCCCTTGAGCAGATTGAAGGCCTGATCAAGGGCGGCAACCCCTGGGTCAAATGGGTGCCCAATGAGCGGGCCATCACCGTCAAGGAATTGACCCCGGCGTCCATCACCGGTGGCTTGCAAGTGGGCGTGGGCCGGGTGCGCAAGCTCAACATGGGCCCGCAGTACCTGTCGGCCTTCGTGATCGGTGACCAGCTGCTGTGGGGCGCGGCCGAGCCGCTGCGCCGCATGCTGCGCATCCTGCTCAAGGCGTGAACGAGCCGTCCGGCGCTGCGGGCCGGATCGCCCTGGGTGTGCGCTACCGGGGAACGGCCTACCGCGGCTGGCAAAGCCAGCCGGGTGGCCAAACGGTGCAAGACCGCCTGGAGCAGGCCCTGGCGCAGTTCATTGGGCTGTCCGAGCCCATTCGCACCCTCTGCGCTGGCC
>RGEP01000046.1 GCA_009918225.1 Betaproteobacteria bacterium
TTCATGAGTGAAGGTTCTCCGGTTGGTAAGGTCTTGAAACAGTTATCCCAGGCCCTTGGGCCCAGCAACCCCATGATTGTTGCGGCTAATGGGTGTCGAATTCGTGACGGATGCCGGTGGCAGCCCGAAGTGTTGTGTGAATCCAACTGAGCAGTTTTAGGGGATGGCCCAAACGTTCGGGTAATCCCGCATTGGCCCGGCCGGATCCCGCATTGGTCCGGCCGGATCCCGCAATGGCGCGGCCTCAAGGCAGGGCGCCACGGCGCCGCTCAGGCGCGGCGCGCCAACCGGCGAACCACTGGCGGCAGCACCAGCACCGCCAAGACCACCCCCAGCAGCACCACCGACACCGGGCGCTCCAAGAAGACGCCCCAGCGGCCTTCGCCGATCGACAAGGCGTTGCTTGCGCATCTGCGCTTCGGCCATGGGCCCCATGATCATGCCCACGATCACCGGGGCGGTGGGGAAGTCCAGCCGGCGCAGTGCCAGGCCCAAGAGGCCGGTGCCCAGCATCAGGTACAGGTCGAAGGCACTTTGGCGCATGCCGTACACGCCCACGGTGGCAAAGATCAGGATGCCGGCATACAGCGGCGCGCGGGGAATCTGCAGCAGCTTCACCCACAGCCCCACCAGGGGCAGGTTGAGCACGAGCAGCATCACGTTGCCGATGTACAGCGACGCAATCAGCGCCCACACCAGGTTGGCCGAGTTGGTGAACAGCTGCGGCCCGGCTTGAATGCCGTAGTTCTGCAGGGCCGACAGCATGATGGCCGCCGTGACCGTGGTGGGAATGCCCAAGGTGAGCATGGGCACCAGGGCCGCGGTGACCGAAGCGTTGTTGGCCGCCTCGGGCCCGGCCACCCCCTCGATGGCCCCGGTGGTGCCGAACTCTTCTGGGTGCTTGGACAGCTTGCGCTCGGTGGCGTAGCTCAAGAAGGTGGGGATTTCCGCGCCGCCGGCCGGGATGGTGCCAAAGGGAAAGCCAAAAGCGGTGCCGCGCAGCCACGCCGGCCAGGAGCGGCGCCATTCCTCGCGTGTCATGTGCACACGGCCGGAGCGTTGAATGGTGTTGGAGCTCTTGCCTTCGTACAGCGCGGTGTACAGCGCTTCGCCCACGGCGAACAGGCCCACGGCCACCAGCACCACCTCGATGCCGTCCATGAACTCCGGCACGCCCCCGGTGTAGCGAACCGTGGCCGTGATTTGATCGATGCCCACCAGGCCAATGGCCAGGCCGATGAACAGTGCGGTGATCCCGCGCAAGGCGCTTTGACCCAAGACGGCGCTGACCGTGGTGAAGGCCAGCAACATCAGGCAGAAGTATTCCGGCGGGCCCAACTGCACCGCGGCGTTGGCCACCCACGGGGCGAAGAGGGTCACCAAGACGGTGGCGATGGTGCCGGCCACAAAGGACCCGATGGCCGAGGTGGCCAGCGCCGCGCCAGCGCGGCCGTTTCGGGCCATCTTGAAGCCTTCCATGGCCGTGACCATGGTGGCGGTTTCACCCGGCGTGTTCAGCAGGATGGAGGTGGTGGAGCCGCCATACATTGCGCCGTAATAGATGCCGGCAAAGAAGATCATCGAGGCCGTGGGTTCGACCTGTGCGGTGATGGGCAGCAGCATGGCCACTGTGACCGCTGGGCCCAGGCCGGGCAACACGCCGATGGCCGTGCCGATGGCGCAGCCCACAAAGGCCCACATCAGGTTGATGGGGGTGGCAGCGGTGGCAAAGCCCGCCAACAGTTGGGTGGTGATGTCCATCGGTCAGGCGCAGGCCGTGGCGCTGCTTTACAACCAGCCGCTAGCCGTGAGTCCGGGCAGCGAGATATTCAGCAGCTTGGTGAAGATCCAGAAGACCGGGGCGGCGATCGCTGCGCCCACCAGAAGGTCCTTGGCCGCTTGTGTAAAGGCTGCGGGCCCGTGTGCTGCCTTGCCCTCGGCCGAGCGCAAGCCGCGCACGGCCAGCACGTAGCACAGGGCGCAGGCGGGAATGAAGCCCACCCGCGTGATCAAGGACGCGTTCACCACGATTCCCGCGGCCACCCATGCCAGAGCCGGCCAGTCGCCCTGTTCTGCGCCCGATGGGGGCTCCACATGGGCCCAGCCCCCGCGCAAGGCCTGAAGGGTAAGCAGCGCGCCGCACAGCAGCAGCGCGCCGGCCACCACCCAGGGCAGGAAATTCGGGCCCACGCCGGCGTAACCCGCGTCGGACGGAATGTCCAAGGCACCCCAGGCCATGAGACTGCCCAGGCCTGCAACCCCCAGCCCCGCCAGGGCCTGCACCCGCTGTGCGTTCACAACAGCTTAGATCATCCCGGACTTGACCATCACGGCGCGCAGCGCTGCGAACTCGCGGTCCACGAAGTCATCGAACTCGGGGCCGGTGAGCACCGAGCCGGTCCAGTCGTTCTTGCCCAGCGACTCTTGCCAAGCCTTGGTCTTGACGGTGGCCAAGACCAGGTCGGTCAGGGCCTTGCGCTGCGCGGCGCTCAGGCCAGGCGCGCCGTACACGCCGCGCCAGTTGCCGATTTCAACGCCATAGCCCAGTTCCTTGAGCGTGGGGATGCCCTTGCTGAGCTCGCCGCTCAAGCGCTTGGGCGAGGTCACCCCGATGGGCTTCATCTTGCCCGACTCGATGTACTGGGCGAACTCCGAGAAGCCGCTGCCGCCAACGGTGACGTTGCCGCCCAAAATGGCGGCCGTGGCTTCGCCGCCCCCGCGGAAGGGCACATAGTTGATCTTGGACGCATCCACGCCCACTTCACGGGCCAGCATGGCCGCGGCGATGTGCTCGGTCGAGCCGCGCGAACCGCCGCCCCACTTCACGCTGCCCGGGTCCTTCTTCATCTGCTCGACCACGTCTTTCATGGTCTTGAAAGGGGAGTTGGCCGGCAGCACAAACACGTTGTACTCGCTGGTCAGGCGTGCAATCGGGGTGCAGTTGGCCAGCAGGTTGACCGGGGCCTTGCTGGTGATGATGCCGCCCAGCATCACCGCGCCCATCACCATCAGGGCTTGCGGGTCGCCCTTGCTGGCATTGACGAACTGGGCCAGGCCCAGCGCCCCGGCGGCACCACCCTTGTTGTCATAGGAGACGCTGGGAACCAGGCCCGCGTCCACCATCGCCTTGCCCAGGGCACGGCCGGTGGTGTCCCAACCGCCGCCGGGGTTGGCGGGAATCATCATCTTCAGGGGACTGGCGGCCTGCGCCGCTTGGGGCCAAACCGAGGCAGCGGCCGTGGCGGCCAAGGCTTTGAGGAAGGTGTCTCGACGCATACAAACTCCGTATGAAGCGCCGGGACTGTACCCTCGGCCGGCGCACTTGCGCGCGCCGGCGGGGTAGGGAGATTCACGTACGGCCCTGGCCCTGGCCGCCGCCTCAGGGTTGCACCCGCAACTCGTTGACCACCAAGGTGATGCCCGGCGCTGACCATGCGGCGCCTTGTGCTGCATTGCGTTCGGCCCAGGAGTGCACCGACCCGCGCAGCGTGGCCGTCGAGCCGGCGATGGCCACATCGATGCCACGGGCTTCGCGTTCGGCCTGGCGCGCCAGGGCGTCCTTGATGCGGTTGCTGACATCGGTGGGCACCGTGCGGGGCTTGAGGGTGATGCGGTTGCTCACGCCCACCACGCCCATGGTTTGGTGCACCGTGCGCTCCGCGTGGCTGCGCTGGTAATCCCAGTCCACTTCGCCCGACAAGGTCACCCATCCGTGTTCCACCTTCAAGCTCAGGCGAGCGGCGGGTACCAGGGCTTGGGCCTGCAGGGCCGTTTGCAGCACCTGCGCCAGTTCGGTGTCGCTGCGTTGGTGGTTGGGCGCCAGCTTCACATCCAACTCCAACGCCAGGGCCTGAACGCCTAGCACCCGCTGAACCGCGCGCTCGACGGCGGCCTTTTCAGCATAGGTGTCGATGTGGCCGGTCAAGGTGACCACGCCGCGGTCCACCGTCACGCCAATGTGCGTGGCATTGACCGAGGGCTCCCACTCGAGTTCGTCGGTGATGTCTTTCTTGAGTTGTGCGTCGGTTTTCATGGGGCGGGGTCCTCCTCTTGGATGTCTGGTGTGCAGTTGAACGACAGGTGCATGTTCGACCGCATGTCCGCCCATTCACTTGCCCAAACGCAAGGCCCGCTCAGCGGCGTTTGAGCCGCCTCCACACCGGCCTCCCTCGGCGCGCCGCTGCAGGCGCTGGGTTCACAAAACTACATAAAGCCGCCATCGGCGCCTTACAGCCGCTGCCCACACTGGCGGCATCGTTTGGCTGTGATGCCAGCGTGAACCCGTACACAATCTGACCGAGGAGCCCCTCATGAAATCTGCTTCAAGTGCCACCGTCTCCGCCCTGGTGCTGTCCGCCCTGATGGTGGGTGCAGCCTGGGCCCAAACAGCACCGGCTGCTGCTGGTGCCGCGCCCGCAGGCCCGATGGCCCAAGGCCCGCGCGGTGCGGGCCCTGGCTTTATGCACGCGGGTCCCGGCGGCCCCGGAGGGCCTGGCGGCCCTGGACGTCATGGCCACCGCGAAGGCGAGCGCGGCCACGGTGGGATGGGCATGGGCGGGGCCATGGGCCCCATGATGATGCTGATGGGCCGCGGGCAAGACCGAGCCCTCGAACTGGTTAAGGCCACGCCGCAGCAGCGTGCAGACATCCGCCGCATTGCAGGGGCTGCGCGCGACGACCTGCGTGCCGCGCGCCAAGATGGCCGCCCGCGCCGCGAGGCCATGCTGGCTGCGTGGACCGCTGACCGCGTGGATGCGGCAGCCCTAGAGGCCGAGCGCGCCCGCATGGCTGCGCGCCGCGACGCCGCTGGCAAGCGCATGGTGCAGGCCATGGTGGACATCGGAGCGGTGTTGCAGGCCGACCAGCGCCGCTTGTTGGCCGATCATTGGTCGCGTCGGGGTGGCCACCGCCGTGCCGAGTGGATGGAGCTTGACGACGAGCATGCACAGGCTGTTGCTGATTGAAGACGACGCCCGCCTGGCCGGGATGGTCGCGGACTATCTGGGCCAGGCGGGCTTTGTGGTGGACCGTGCGCCCACGGTGGCGCAGGCCCGCTTGGCGGTGGTGCGCCAACCGCCTGACCTCGTGCTCATGGATGTGATGCTGCCCGATGGTGACGGGCTGGCCCTGACGGCCGAGTGGCGCCAACAGCCGCGCACCAGCGCGATGCCCATCCTGATGCTGACCGCCCGCGGTGACCCGGCTGATCGCATCCTGGGGCTGGAGCTCGGGGCCGATGACTACCTGGCCAAGCCCTTCGAGCCTCGGGAGTTGCTGGCGCGGATTCGAGCCTTGTTGCGGCGGGCGCAGCCCGGGCCGTCGCCCACCGAGGTGCTGCGCGTGGGCGACCTTGAACTCGATGTGGGGGCCCGTGCGGTGCGCCGAGCGGGGGTGGTGTGCGACCTCACCGGTTACCAGTTCGACATCTTGCTGGCTTTGGCCCGGCAGGCCGGGCGGGTGCTCAGCCGCGACCAGATCATGGAATCCTTGCGCGGGCACAGCTTGGAGGCGTACGACCGATCGATCGATGTGCATGTGTCGCGTATCAGGGCCGTGATCGAAGACGACCCGCGTGCGCCCAAGCGGGTCTTGACGGTGCGCGGCGTGGGCTACCTGCTGGCACGCCGCTCGGCTGTTGGTGAAGGCAGCGGTGAGGGCGCCGATGTGCGCGCCGAAGTGGGCGCTCAGCCCGCAGACCGGCCGCCCAAGCGCGGGGTGCGGGCTTGAAGTCTTTGTACCTGCGGGTGTGGTTGACCGTGGTGGTGGTCTTGGCGTTCTTCGCCTTGGGCTCGGGGTGGTTGGCCCAGCGCCATGTCGATCAAGAGCGCGAGCGCTTGATGCTGCAAGGAGGCGGCGGAGAACGGGTGCGTGCCCTGGGCGAGCTCATTGCGCAGGCCTTGCCCGAAGCCCATGAAGACCAGGATCGGCAGGCCGAGGCCTTGCGCGCGTGGTCCGAGCGCCTGCGCATGCCCCTGGCGCTGGACGATGCAAAGGGCCGGCGCATTGCGGCGAGCGCCATGTTTGAGCGCCGCCAAGCCGAGGGCCTAGGTCCAGCTCCCTGGCCCCTGGCATTGGATGATGGCCGAACCCTATGGCTGATGCGCGGGCCACGCCCGGGCGGCGAGCGCCGCGGCGCTGGATACGACGGCCCCGAGGGTGGCACCGGACTGGGCGGCCCTGGGCGCGGCGGGCCTTGGGCCCTGTTGGACCCCTGGCGCTCGGGCAGTGGCCTGGTGGCCTTCATGGCGGCGTTGTTCTTGGCGGTGGCCTTGGGCGCCTACCCGGTGGTGCGGCGCCTGACCCGCCGCTTGGAAACCCTGCAGCGTGGCGTGGAGCGTTTTGGCAGCGGCTCCTTGGGGCACCGCGTGGACGACTCGGGCCAAGACGAGGTGGCGCAGTTGGCCGCGTCCTTCAACCGTGCCGCTGAGCGCATCGAGTCCCTGGTGCAGTCGCACACGCGGCTGGTGGCCAATGCGTCCCACGAGTTGCGTTCGCCGCTGGCGCGTCTGAAGGTGGCGCTGGGTCTGATGCAGGACGCTCAAATGCTGGACGGTCGGGTGCGCGATGGTCAAGCCCCGGACGCCGGCGGCTCGCCCATGCGGCAACGGCTGCGCCAAGAAATCGAACACAACCTGCGCGAGCTCGATGCCCTGATTGAAGAGCTCCTGCTCTCCAGCCGCCTGCAGGCCCAGGCGGGTCAGGCCTCGTCGCCGGGTTCGGGGGGAGCGGTTGGCGGCGCAGCGGTCGTGGACCTCTTGGCCACGGTGGCGGAAGAAGCCGCGCGCAGCCAAGCCGAACTCACACGGGCAGACGGCGTGACACCGGTGGCTGGCGAGGAACGCTTGATGCGCCGTGCGGTGCGCAATCTGCTGGAAAACGCAAGGCGCTACGGGCAGGGGCCCGTGGAACTGGAATTGCGACACACGGTGCTGCGTGGCGTAGCCATGGCCGAGCTTCGTGTCTTGGACCGTGGACCTGGCGTGCCGCTGCACGAAGCGCAGCGCATCTTTGAGCCCTTCTACCGCTTGCCGGGTCATGCCGAAAGCGAAGGGGGCGTGGGCTTGGGCCTGGCCTTGGTGCGGCAGATTGCCCAGCACCTGGGGGGACAGGTTGATGTGCAGCCGCGTGAGGGTGGCGGCAGTTGCTTTACGCTGAGCCTGCCGATGCAGGCCGGTGTTCCTCGGGCCGTTTCTGGCGGATGACCCAGGCCAAGAGGCTCAGCAGCAGCGCTGCGGCGGTCCACAGGGCCACGGTGGCACTGACCCAGAAGCCTGCAGCGCCCACAGCCCAGGGCAACCAGGCATTCGGGCCCACCTCGCGAAAGGCCAAGGCATAGCCGCCGCCCAGGCCGACCCCCCACAGGGCCACGGCGTACACCACCACCGGCAAGGTGGCCACGCGATAAGCCCGCAGCACCAGGGCGGCCATGGTTTGCAGCGCATCGGCCAGGTGAAACCAGACCACCCAGGCCATGAGCACCAGGGCGGCCGCAGCCACAGCGGTGTCCTGGGTGTACAGGCTGGTCACCACGCTGCGGCCGGCATACACCAGCGCGCCCATGCACAGGGCCATCACCGCTGCCAGCAGCACCCCATGCCAGGCCAGGTTGCGGGCCTGCCGCAGCCACTGCGCACCCAAGCGTTGCGCCACCAGGGTGCTGGTGGCGTTGGACAAAGCCAAGGGCACCATGAACAGCATGGCCACCAGGTTGGCGGCAATCTGGTGGCCGGCCACGGGCACGTGCCCCAAGCGCGCAATGAAGATGGCCATGAAGGTAAAGCCCGTGACCTCGATGAGGATGCCCGCCCCCATGGGCACGCCCAGGCGCAACTGCCCCCGCAGCATCACCCCATTGGGCGCGTCCAGGCCGCGCCCCAGGAGGGCATAGGGCCCGTAGTGGGGGTCGCGCATCAGGATCCAAGCTGCAGCAGCGCACTGCAACCACATCACGATCACCGTGGCCACGCCACAGCCCACCACGCCCATCGCGGGTATGCCCCAACTGGGAACGCCCCAGGCCAAGGCCACCGACAGCGGCAGTTTGAGCACCAATGCACCCACTTGCAGGTTCATCACCGCCTTGGGCCTTGAGATGGCCGTGTTGAAGCCGCGGTACACGGTGAACAGCAGTGCTGCGGGCAGCGCGAAAGCCAGCGCCCCCATGTAGCCGCGAATGCCACGCTCCACCTCCCCTTCAACCTTGGCCAGGGCCAGGAAAGGCTGCGGAAAAGCCAGCACGGCGATGCCCAGACACGAAAGCGCCAACGCCAGCCAGATGCCTTGGTGGAACTGTTGGCCGGCTTCGGCCAAGCGGCCAGCGCCATAGAGGTGGCCCACGATGGGCCCAATGGCCAAGAGCACGCCCATCAGGCCCACGAAGACGGTGATGTAGGCGGCCGAGCCCACGGCCAATGCCGCCAGGTCAACCGACCCCGTTCGGGCCAAGAGCACGGTATCGATGGTGCCAAAGGCCAGGACCGCCAGTTGGCCCACCAGCACCGGCCAGGCCAGCTTCAGGATCTCTTGGCTGTCTTGGCCAAACGCGCGCGCCCGTGCGTTCACAGCGACGGCTCGGCGGCGCCCGTGGCGCTGCCCGTGACCCGTTCGGCATAACGGTTGAATCGCCAGGCGCTGCCGTCCAGCGTGATGCGCCGCCAGGTGCTGCGCTTTTGCGCCGGGCTCATCGAGGTCCAGTGCTGCACCTCGTCGAACGTGCGGCCACAGCCCTTGCACACATCGTCGCCTTGGCTGGTCGAGCAAATGGCGATGCACGGTGCGTCGGGTGTGCTGGCGTACCACTCCAACCAGGCCTGCTTGGCCTTGGAGGGCATGCTCACCTCGTCGCATTCAGCCTGGCGGTGGTAGACCATCAAGGCGTAAATTTCGGCCAGGGCGCGCACGGGTGCGCAGGCGCTGATGCCGTCCGGCGAGGGCGAGCGTTCGCGCCACCAGTTGATGGCCGCTTCGATGTCGGTGATGTGGATGCCGGCCATGGGCGGTGTAGACGGGGTCAAGCGCGATCAGCCCTGTGCATCCTGCGCCTGCAGCGCCTGCAACGCCGCCTGCACACGCCCCCAGTCAACCCCGGGCCCCAGCGCCACCGGCGCGGCCTGCGCCGCGACCAGCCCTTCGCTGCGAATGCGTGCGACCCACTGGCCGGCATCGCGTCCGCCCTCGAAGCCCTGGCTTTGCAGCAGCACCGCACCGTCAGGAGCGGCGAGCTTGAAGTAGAAGCGGCCATCGGCTTGGCGGTACTGCTTGAAGCTGGCCAGCTTGTCGGCGCTTGCGGCCTGGTTGGGTGCGGTCGTTCTGGACGAGCCGTTGGGCCCACTCAGGCGTCCCAAGCCCACGGCCTCCCGCAGCGTGTGCAGGAAGGGCGTGGCCACCGCACGGGCCTTTCGGGCGCCGTGCAGCAAGATGTCTTCGAGCTCATCGGGCCGCGCCAACAGCGCTTCGTAGCGCTCGCGCATCGGCGCCAGGTGGCCTTCCAACACGGCTGTGGTGCGGGCCTTGGCTTCACCCCAGCCCAGGCCGGCGCGCAGGTCCGCATGAAACGCCGCGCGTTCATCAGCGGTGGCCACGGCGTCGTGGATCATCACCAGGGCCGAGCCCTCGGGGTCTTTGGGCTCGCCGGGCAGGCGCGAGTCGGTGACGATGCGCGAGACGGTTTCGCGCAGCACCTTCGCACCGCCGTGGAACAGGGGCAAGGTGTTGTCGTAGCTCTTGCTCATCTTGCGCCCATCGAGCCCCGGCAAGGTCGCCACCGCTTCGTCGATTTGCGCCTGGGGCAATACAAACAGCTCACGCCCTTGGCCATACAGGTGGTTGAAGCGGGTGGCGATGTCGCGCGCCATTTCGATGTGCTGCACCTGGTCGCGGCCCACCGGCACCCGGTGGGCGTTGAACATCAAGATGTCGGCGGCCATGAGCACCGGGTAGCAAAAAAGGCCCAGGGTGACGCCGGCGTCTTCTTCTTCCCCTTGCGCCTGGTTCGCGTCGGCAGCGGCCTTGTAGGCGTGCGCACGGTTCATCAGCCCCTTGCTGGTGACGCAGGTTAGCAGCCAGTTGAGCTCGGGGATTTCGGGGATGTCGCTTTGCCGATAGAAGGTCACGCGCTCGGGGTCCAGGCCACAGGCCAACCACGTCGCGGCGATTTCCAAGCGCGAACGGGCCACGCGGGCCGGGTCGTCGCACTTGATCAGGGCGTGATAGTCCGCCAAAAACAAGAAGCTCTCAACACCGGCCTCGCGGCTGGCCGCCACGGCCGGCCGGATGGCGCCGACATAGTTGCCCAGGTGCGGCGTGCCCGTGGTGGTGACGCCGGTCAAAACGCGTTGGCTCATCCCAAGATTGTAGGAGGGGGCCTAAGGCCCTCACCGGTACACTGCCGCCCCTTGGTTCCCTCATGAGCATGCGCATCCTGGTCCTCATTTCTGGCCGT
>RGEP01000451.1 GCA_009918225.1 Betaproteobacteria bacterium
CGCATGTGGCCCAGGCCGAGGAACAGGGCGAAGAACTGCTCGGCGGCCAAGGATGCCTGCGGGATGCGCAAGCTACCAGCGCGGTGGCACAGCTGAAGATAGTGCTCCAAGCGCTGCACGGTTTTCAGGGGGCCGTTTTCATAGAACTGCTCTGCCAGATGTTGTTGGGGCAGGGCTTGTGAATACAGCGATCGGTGCTTGCCGATGACTTCATCGGCCCGGAGCAGCTTGAGAAACTGTCGCCCAACCCGCAGGAGACTGGCTTTGGGCTTGAGCGGATCAAGCGAGGCAAAGAGCTCCTCGCCGACATCGGCCTCGGTGCGGGTGCAGATGCACTCGCCGTAAAGAGCCTCTTTCGAAGGGAAATAACTGTAGATGGTGACCTTGGACACGCCCGAGTCGCGGGCGATGGCGTCCAGGCTTGTGCCTTCGAAGCCGTGGGTCTGAAAGTGAGCGGTCGCCGTCTGCAGCACGCGCTCCAAACGGGCGGGGTCTCGGGGGCGGCCCCGGCGCGCGGAACCGGGGGCGCCGACCGTCATATTTTCTTTACTTGACTGCACAGTTTAGTTTTGATTATGCTTACCGAATCGTACAGAAATTGCCTCCAAGATGCCAGCCTTTGATGGTTTCCGACGCCCCCCAGGGGGCACTCCGGCACGCGCCGTGCTGGCCCTGACGCTGGTGGCCGCAGCGGCCCTGGGTGCATGCAGCACCAGCCAGCCCCCCGTGGCGGCCACGTTTGGTTCGACCAGTACGGGCCAGGCCAAGCCGGACTGGACCCGCGCCGCGCCTGTGGCCGATGCCACCGCCTGGTGGCGCCAACTGCAAGACGCCACCTTGCGCGGCTGGATTGAAACGGCCTTGCAAGACAACGCCGAGGTGCGGCAGGCCGCAGCCCGCACGGCCGCACTTCGGCAAGCCGAGACCGCCACGCAATCTCGCGTGCTGCCCCAGGCACAGGTGCAGGTGGCGGCCAGCCAAACCGAAACCGGTCTGCCCGAGACGATCAAGCGTGCGGGCCAGCCCGATAACCGCGTGGTCCGGGGAACGGTCGACCTGGCCTGGGAGCTCGACTTTTTCGGGGCTGCAAGGGCGGCCGGCCGCGCCGCACAAGCCGAAGCCGCGGCTGCAGCACATCAGCAGCAGGCTGCGGCCCAGTTGGTGGCGGCCGAGGTGACCCGCCAGGCCCTGCTGTGGCAAGCGGCGCATCAGCGCCATGCGTGGCTGCAGGCCCTGTTGGCCGAACAGGAGCAGCAGTTTGCCCTCCAGAAACTGCGCCACGCACAAGGCTTGATCTCCGCAGCCGAACAGGCGCGCCTGGAGGCAGACCTGGCCGATACCCGCAGCCAGGCCCAGGCCGCTTGGCCGCAGGTCGAGGCTGCACGCGCGCGGCTGAACACCCTGCTGCA
>RGEP01000452.1 GCA_009918225.1 Betaproteobacteria bacterium
TTCCTTAACAGTTCGAATTATCAGAGCGTTCCGTCACAACACCAAGCACTTCCACCTCATCGGCCGGCTTCGTGTTGTGATCAAGCATCGAATTGACCTTGAATGCACCGCGCTTGCGCCGGTGAATCACTGACAGGCCTCGCAGCCGGGGTCGTCGATCGCGCAGAACTTGATGTCGGTGGCGGGCGTGGCATCTTGCTGTGCGCGGGCTTGAGCGGCCGCCGCATCCAGCGCCGAAGGCGCAGCCGCAGCGGCCACACCGCCGCTGGTGGGCACGGCGTTGAGTTGGCCGCCGCGCGTGACGGTGCTCATCTCCACGTGCGTGGCACTTTGCGTGCGCAGGTAGTAGGTGGTCTTGAGTCCACGGGTCCACGCCAGCTTGTAGGTTTCATCCAGCTTCTTGCCCGAAGCGCCAGCCATGTAAATGTTGAGCGACTGCGCCTGGTCGATCCATTTCTGGCGACGCGAGGCCGCTTCAACCAGCCACACCGGCTCCACCTCGAAGGCCGTGGCGTACAGGCGCTTGAGGTCCATCGGCACGCGGTCAATGGGCCACAGCGAACCCTTGAAGTGCTTGAGGTCCATGATCATCACGTCGTCCCACAGGCCCAGGCGCTTGAGGTCGCGAACGAGGTATTCGTTGATGACGGTGAACTCGCCGGAGAGGTTGGACTTGACCGAGAGGTTGCCAAAGCACGGCTCGATGGAAGCGTCCACGCCAATGATGTTGGAAATGGTGGCCGTGGGCGCAATGGCCACGCAGTTGCTGTTGCGCATGCCGTGTTCGGCAATGCGCGAGCGCAGCGCACCCCAATCCAGGGTGGAGGACAGGTCGACGTCCACATAGCCGCCCCGCTGCTCGGACAAGAGCTTGACCGAATCCAGGGGCAAGACGCCACGGTCCCACAAGGAACCGCGGTAGCTGGTGTAGCGGCCCCGCTCAGCGGCCAGGTCGGTGGAAGCCCAGTAGGCGTAGTAGCACAGGGCCTCCATGGAACGGTCGGCAAACTCCACCGCCTGCGCCGAGGCGTAGGGCAGGCGCATCTGGTACAGCGCGTCTTGGAATCCCATGACGCCCAGGCCCACCGGGCGGTGGCGCAGGTTGGAGTCGCGCGCCTTCTTGACCGCGTAATAGTTGATGTCGATCACGTTGTCGAGCATGCGCATGGCCACCGACACCGTCTTCCTGAGCTTGTCGTGGTCGATGACCTTGCCACCCTGCCCGTCATCCTTGAGGTGCTGCGACAGGTTGACCGAGCCCAGGTTGCACACGGCGATCTCGCTGTCGTTGGTGTTGAGCGTGATCTCGGTGCACAGGTTGGAGGAATGCACCACGCCCACATGCTGCTGGGGCGAGCGCACGTTGCAGGCGTCCTTGAAGGTGATCCAGGGGTG
>RGEP01000453.1 GCA_009918225.1 Betaproteobacteria bacterium
GCGCCTCGGCCGCCACTGCAGCCATCACATGGGTCAGGTCGGTGGCGCGCTTCACGGCGCGGCTGCTGGCCATGTGCAGGGCCCGGCTGAAGCCCGGCGCATTCATGCACAGCGACTGGAAGTCGCGCCGCACGATCAGGTAGACGCTCGACTCCTCCAGCGCGGTGGCGGCCGTGGGATGGTGCGGCATGTTCAGCGCATCGAGCGCCATCACGTCGCCCTGGGCCGGGAAGCCCACCACATGCTCGTAGCCTTCCTCGTCGGTGTGATAGACCTTGAACGTGCCGGCGCGAACGATGTAGATCGCCTCGGACGGCTGGCCCTCATGGAACAACTGTGCCTTGGCATGCACGCGCCGCAAGGTCATCGGGACATTTGCGGCCCGCTGCAGGTCGGCCGCGTCGGCCCCCATCACCTGCAGCAAGTCGTCGAGCGTGCCCTTGAGCGCGCTGGTGGACGCACCGCGCGGAACGCCCGGCATCAGTGCCGGCAAAAAGCTGCGCACGGCTTGCGGCATGGCGTTGGTGGATGTCTGTATCGATGGCATGGGTCACTCCTCTGGAAGGTGGACAACAACTTGGGGAAGCTCAAGCTTCGTGCAGACTGCGACCGCGCGCCATCGGAGAGTTCTGCATTCGTGCCGGGACTTTGTGCACATGCAGCCGCAGCAAAACCCCCTGCAGGTTCAGATATCTCCTACAGATTCATCCCGCAGATTCGTACCGTCGGCCATTAAGCTTCAGGCACCATGAACACTCCATCACTCCAACCGCTTCGCATGCTGCTGGTGGACGACCACTCGGTCGTGCGCGAAGGCATACGCAAGGTGCTCGCACCACTGACACCGCAATGGGAGATGCACGACGCCGAAGATGCGCGCGCGGCCCTGGAGCGCTTGCGCCAGCAGCACTTTGATCTCGTGGTGCTCGACATTTCTTTGCCCGGCATGAGCGGGCTCGAACTGATCCCGCGGCTGCGCAACCTGTATCCGGCACTCGCGATCCTGGTGCTCACGATGCACAGCGAAGAGCACTACGCGCTGCGCGTGCTCGAAGCCGGTGCACGGGGCTACCTGACCAAGAACAACGCCGCCACCGAGCTGGTGCGCGCGGTGCAGCGGGTCTCCAGCGGTGGGCTGTACCTGCCTGCCGGCCTTGCCGAACATGTGGTGCAGCGCATGCTCGGACAGCGGCCCGAGCCGCGCATGGACCAGCTGTCCAACCGCGAGCTCGACATCTTCCAGCGCATCATCGACGGCCACCGCCTGACCGACATCGCGCAGACGATGCACCTGTCGATCAAGACGGTCAGTACCTACAAGCGGCGCATCCAGGAAAAACTGCAGGTCGAAAGCACTGCGGCACTGATCCGCTTCGGCCTC
>RGEP01000454.1 GCA_009918225.1 Betaproteobacteria bacterium
ACGCGCTTGCCCATCAAGTCGATCCACATCAACCAAAGCCCGGTGGTGATCAAGAACCTGGCCACGCTCAACGAGTCACGTGCAGCGCACTGGGGCATCGATGTGGGCTTGACGCTGCGCCATGCGCAGGCAGGCCTGGCACAAGCGGCGGCCTTTGATGCTTTGCAGTGGGCCGCGGTGTTCAGCCGCGAGCCGCGTGCTGGCGATGCCGAACTCGATGCCGAGCAGACCCTCTACGGAGGCGCCTTCTTGTCCAACCAGGATCGCCGCGCGCTGGAACAGCTGCGCAGCCTGCCGGCCCAGGCGTTGGCCAAGAGCCGCAGCGCCTTTGAAGACCCGCGACTCGATGAACTGCTGCTGCGCTACCGTGCCCGGAATTGGCCTGAGAGCCTGAGTGAAGCGGAGCAGCACCAATGGCTGGAACATTGCCGGGCGCGGCTGTTGCACGGCAAGGGCGGGCACCGCACCGTGGAGCAGGTGTTGGCGCGCATCGACGAGCTGGCCGACGAGCGGCTGCAAGCCGAAGACGAACGGGGCCAGGCCGTCTTGGAAGCCCTGGTGGACTGGATCGAAGACCTGGTGCCCTGACCCATGCCACGCGCGCTCTCACTGGAAGACCTGCGCCGCTATGCCTTGGCGCGGTCCTTGTTTACCCCGCGCAGCCTGCGGCAAGCCATAGACCGCTTGGGTTTTGTGCAGGCCGACCCCATTCGAAGCCCAGCGCGGGCGCAAGACCTGATCCTGCGGCACCGGGTCAAGGGTTACCGGGCTGGCGATTTGGAGCGGGCCTACCCGCGGCTGCCGGTCGAAGAAGACTTCTTCATCAACCACGGCTTCCTGCCCCGTGATGTGCATGCCCTGATGCACCCGCGCAGCGGCTACCGCACCTGGCCCAAGTCCAAGTGGGAAGCCGCCCACCGGCTGCTGGCCTTTATCGAGCAGCAGGGTGTGGTGCATCCGCGTGAAGTGGACGCGGCCATGGGCCTGGGGGGTGCGCTGAATTTTTTCGGGGGTCAATCGCGCGCCAGCACGCAGTTGCTCGACGGGTTGCTCTACCGCGGGCACCTGCGCGTGGCGCGGCGCGAGTCGGGCATCCGCTGCTTTGCGGTGCGCCCGCCATGGCCCACGCCCGCTGATGAAGCGGCCGCCTATGACCGGCTGATCGATGTGGCCGTGGCCCACTACGCACCCGTGCCCCAGTCCACCCTGGGCATGTTGGTGGGGCGCTTGCTCTATGGGGCCCCGCAGTGGAAGACCCTGCGCCCCGCGGCCCTCAAGCGCGCCAAGGCTCGCTTGTCCCAGGCGGTGCTGGACGGAACGACCTGGTATTGGCCCACGGGCGAGAACCCGCAGTCGGCACGACACGCCGAGCCTGAGGGCG
>RGEP01000455.1 GCA_009918225.1 Betaproteobacteria bacterium
CCGAACCTTCACGGCCTGACCCACCCGCAGCTCGCCCACGCGCTCGGCCGGCACCAGGGCCTCCAAGCGCAGGCTGGCCGGGTCGATCACCTGCACCAGCTCCTTGCCCATGGTGGCCGTGTCACCCGAAGACACCTTGCGGGAGGCCAAGACGCCGTCGAAGGGCGCACGCACCTCGGTGCGCTCCAGCTGTTGGCGGGCCGTGGCCACACGGGCTTTGGCGGCCACCTGCTCGCTTTGCGCCAAGTTGCGGCGCACCTCGGCGTCCTCCATGGCCTGCACCGAGCTCATGCCCTGGGCCTGCAGCGACTTCAATCGCTGGAAGGTGCGCTCGGCGCCTTCAAAAGAGCGCTCGGCCGCGCGCAAGGCCTCCTCGGCAGACAGCAAGGCGTCGCGGATGGCCGCATCGTCCAACTTCACCAGCAACTCGCCGCGCTTGACCGGCTCGCCGTTGTCCCGCAGAACCCGCTGCACCACCGAGCCCACTTCGGCGCGCAGGTCGGCGCGGCGCTCGGCCTGAATGGCGCCTGTGAGCACCGGCGCCGTAGCAGCGGCACCATTGCGGCCGGCCACCCAAATGTCCTCGCGCCCCAAGCTGAGCACGGCGGGCTCGGCGTTTTGCGCCTTCTGGGCCTCCTGCGCCTTGTCACCACCGCCGCAAGCGGCCAACATCGAAACGGCGCACACCGAAGCCAGGCCGGCAAGGGCCCTGATCCATCCTTGGTTCAAATTCGTTCTCCGCGCTTAGGGGCGAGCGCCCATGGGACCGCAAACGCCCAGGGCCGTTCCAGCACCATGCGACGGGGTGCAGTTGGGGCCGACGGGCGGTGCAAAAGGCGAAGGATAAACCCTTGGATGGGCCCCTGCTCGCCGGCGGGGCCCGGCGCTCAGCGCGGCAACAGGCGCGCCTGTGTCAGGTCCAAGCCCACCAGCAGGTCTTGGCCCGGGGCGCGCTCGGCCTGGCCGGCACGGTGCGCTTCGTCCACCTGCAGCACCCAACCGGGCGTGCCGGGCAGCGCCAGGTTGTAGCGCAAGAATGCCCCGAGAAACTCGCGGTCTTGCACGCGGGCCTGCACCCACAGGTGTGTGGCCGAGGTGGGCGTGCCGGGCGCCTGCAACACCGCATGGTGTGGGCGGGCGCACAGCCAGGCGGCCGCGCCCCGGCCCAAAGCCGAGCCCGCACCCGCGCCCGCTGGCAGCTCGCAGGTCCCGGTGGCGGGCTGCAAGGCCGGAATCGACACCCGCCAACGGCCTTCGGGGCCCCCAGCGCCTTCGGGCAAGGCCTCGACCACCACGGGCACGGCGTTCATGGTGCCCACAAAGTGCGCCACGAACGCATTGGCCGGCTCCTCGTACAGCTGCATGGGCGTGCCCACCTGC
>RGEP01000456.1 GCA_009918225.1 Betaproteobacteria bacterium
ACACCTCGGTGGGGCTGGCGTTGATCTCTTGGTGCGGCACATAGGGCGGCACATAAATGAAATCGCCCGGGCCGGCTTCCGCGGTGAACTCCAGGCTCTCGCCCCAGCGCATGCGCGCGCGGCCCTTGACCACGTAGATCACGCTCTCCAGGGGCCCATGGTGGTGGGCGCCCGTCTTGGCGTCGGGGTGGATGTGCACCGTGCCGGCCCAAAGCTTTTGCGCGCCCACCCGAGCAAAGTTGATGGCGGCCTTGCGGTCCATGCCCGGCGTTTGAGCGGTGTTAGGGTCCAGTTGGTTGCCCGGCACCACGCGCACACCGTCGTGCTTCCAAGCCGGTGCGTTCGCGTGGGGGTGGTCGTCGTGGGCGTGGGGGTGGTCGGTCATGGCAAGGGGTGGCATCAGGTGCTGGGGCCTTGATTCTGCGCCCGACTCGCCTTCTGCCCAACCCCATGAGCACCTCAAGGCCCCTAAACCCTTATTGGGGCATCACGTACCACGGCTCAGGGCAGCTGGTGACGAAGGGATAGTAGGCCCGATAGGGCGCACAGAAATACTGCACGCGGGGCTGCGGGGCCTGTGGCGGCACCACCAACAAGGGCGGCACAGCCGGGGCCGGGACCAGGTGAGAGGGCGGGGCCACCGGCACCAGCACGGGGGGTTGCGGCTGGGCCTGCGCGGTGCTGGCGCCCACCAGGGCTGCACCGATGAGTCCGCCCACGATGAGGGGGCCCCACACGCCGCCGTGGCCGCGCCCGTGGTGGACGTGGTGGCCCCGGTGGGCGTGGTGTCCCGGGTAGGCACCAGGGTAAGCGCCTGGATACGCACCCGGCCCACCCGGGTGCCGGTGGCCCGCCTGGGCGGGCAAGGCCATGGCCAGCACCGCGGCCGACACGATCGGCAGAACCAGGGACAGGGCCAGGGGGCGTGCCTGAGGCTTCATGTGGAGCTCCTGTGTAAGGCGGGGTTCGGTGGCGCTGATGGCGCAAATAGCCCGTCTCCACACAACGCGGCGGAACACCAACGGTTGACGCCGGGCTGGGCTACAGTGCCCCATGCTCGCCTACCGACACGCCTTTCACGCCGGCAACCATGGCGATGTGCTCAAGCACCTGGTGCTGGGCGAAGTGCTGCGCCACATGGGCGAGAAGGACAAGCCCTATTCGCTGCTGGACACGCATGCCGGCGCTGGCGGCTATTCGCTGCAGGGGCGCTATGCGAACCAGAAGGGCGAGTTCGAAGGCGGCGTGGCTGCGCTGTGGAACGCGCCTTCGGCTGAACGCAGCACCTGGCCCGAGGCGATCAACCGCTATCTCCAGTTGGTGCGCGACTTCAATGGCGGTGCGGGTGCGCAGCTCACCCAATACCCAGGCTCACCCGG
>RGEP01000457.1 GCA_009918225.1 Betaproteobacteria bacterium
TCGAGCAGGCCAACGACCGCGCCTACATGCAACTGCAACTGGAGCGGCTGGAAGTTCCTGCCCCCCCAGGGGTGGCGTTTTCGTTGGTGAAAAAAATGCTGGCGTTCAACGATGAAAAGGAACCGCGCATCGAGGTGGTCATCCTGTCACGCAACGACCCGGTGAGCGGCATGCGGGTGTTTCGCTCCGCCCAGTACTACGGCCTGCCCATCTTGCGTGGCAGCTTCACGCGGGGTCAATCGCCCTGGCGCTACCTGAAGCCTCTGAAGGCCAATCTGTTTTTGTCCACCCACCTGAGTGATGTGCGTGCTGCGCTCGATGCCGGCGTGCCCGCCGCGCAGGTCTATCCGCACTCCGCGCACGCCTCCGAGTCGCACCCGCATGAAATTCGTATTGCGTTTGATGGTGATGCGGTGTTGTTTTCTGACGAGGCCGAGCGCGTCTACCAATCACAAGGGCTCAGTGCTTTCCAGCAGCACGAAAAGGACCGCGCCAGCCAGCCGTTGTCCGCCGGCCCGTTCAAGCCCTTGCTGGCAGCGCTGCACCGCTTGCAACTCGAAGGCACGCCACGCATGCGCATTCGCACCGCCTTGGTCACCGCGCGCAGCGCCCCCGCGCATGAGCGCGCCATCCGTACGCTGATGGACTGGAACATCGAGGTGGACGAAGCCATGTTTTTAGGCGGCCTGGACAAGGGCGCTTTTTTGCGCGAGTTTGAGCCGGATTTTTTCTTTGACGACCAGACCGGGCACATCGAATCGGCCGCCCGCCATGTGCCCGCTGGGCATGTGGCCAGCGGCGTGCGTAACTAGTTTTTTACACCGGCTGCGCGAAAGGCGGCAAAGCCCTTGGCGCGCAAATCGCAGGCCGGGCAGTGGCCGCAGCCGTAGCCCCAGTCGTGGCGCTGGCTGCGGTCTCCTAGGTAGCAAGTGTGGCTGTGCTCCACCACCAGATCGACCAAGGCCTGGCCGCCTAGTTGCTGCGCCATCTGCCAGGTGGCCGCTTTGTCAATCCACATCAAAGGCGTTTCGATCAGAAAGCGCTTGTCCATGCCCAGCGAGAGCGCCACTTGCATGGCTTTCATGGTGTCGTCGCGGCAGTCCGGGTAACCCGAAAAATCGGTTTCACACACGCCCGTCACCAACACTTGCAATCCGCGCCGATAGGCCAGCGCGGCGGCCAAGGTCATGAACAATAAATTGCGCCCCGGCACAAAGGTATTGGGCAAGCCATTGGCCTGCATGGCGATCTCGGTATCGCGGGTGAGTGCGGTTTCGCTCACCGCCCCGAGCACACCGGCATCGAGCAAATGGTCTTGGCCCAGCCGCGCAGCCCATTGCGCAAACTGCGCGCGAAAGGCTTTGATGACCTGCAAGCGT
>RGEP01000458.1 GCA_009918225.1 Betaproteobacteria bacterium
CTCATGAAGATGCCGCTGTTCGCCTGGACCTGGCTGATCACCGCCTACTTGCTGATCGCCGTCATGCCCGTGCTGGCCGGCGCCATCACCATGACGCTGACCGATCGCCACTTCGGCACCAGCTTCTTCAACCCCGCTGGCGGCGGTGACCCGGTGATGTACCAGCACATCTTCTGGTTCTTCGGCCACCCCGAGGTGTACATCATGATCCTGCCGGCCTTCGGCATCGTGAGCGCCATCATCCCGGCCTTCGCCCGCAAGAAGCTCTTCGGCTACACCTCGATGGTGTACGCCACGGCGTCGATTGCCATCCTGTCCTTCATCGTGTGGGCACACCATATGTTTACCACCGGCATGCCGGTGACCGGACAGCTGTTCTTCATGTACGCCACGATGCTGATCGCGGTGCCCACCGGCGTGAAGGTGTTCAACTGGATCGCCACGATGTGGAAGGGTTCGATGACCTTCGAGACCCCGATGCTGTGGTCCGTGGGCTTCCTCTTCGTGTTCACCATGGGTGGCTTTACCGGCCTGATTCTGGCCATGGCCCCCATCGACATCCAGCTGCAAGACGGCTACTACGTCGTGGCGCACTTCCACTACGTGCTGGTGGCCGGCTCGCTGTTCTCCATGTTCGCCGGCGTGTACTACTGGGCGCCCAAGTGGACCGGCGTCATGTACAACGAAACCCGCGGCAAGATTCACTTCTGGGGCTCGTTGATCTTCTTCAACATCACCTTCTTCCCCATGCACTTCCTGGGCCTGGCCGGCATGCCCCGCCGCTACGCCGACTACCCGATGCAGTTCGCCGATTTCAACGCGATTGCCTCCGTGGGAGCGCTGGGCTTTGGCCTCATGCAGGTGTACTTCTTCGTCTTCGTCATGCTGCCCATGATGATGGGCAAGGGCGAGAAGGCCCCCCAGAAGCCCTGGGAAGCCGCTGAAGGCCTGGAGTGGGAAGTGCCCTCGCCGGCGCCCTTCCACACCTTCGAAACCCCGCCCAAGCTGGACGCCACGGCCACGCGGGTCATCGGCTGAAGGCTGAGCTGAGCAAACCCTGCACATCAGGCTAAGGCCCCATGCAAAGCGACGAGCAAAAGCGCGCCAACCGGCGGCTGGGTTTGATCCTGGCCACCGTGGCGCTGGCCTTCGCGCTGGGGTTTGCTCTGAAGATCACCCTGCTGGGCCGCTGAGCACGGCGCACAGCTGCCCTTAGCCCCCAGCCCCAAGCCCGATGAACCGCGAGCCCGAGACCCAAGCCACCGCCCTGCGCCAGGACAACCGGCGCATGGTGGGCAAGCTCGTGGTCATCGCCGGCCTGATGTTCGGCTTTGGCTACGCGCTGGTGCCCATCTACCG
>RGEP01000459.1 GCA_009918225.1 Betaproteobacteria bacterium
CGCTACGCGGGACACGATGTGTTCAACCTGCGCGCAAGCCGGCGGGTTCATGATCAGGCGCGGGTGTACCTGCGCGTGATGAACCTCACCGATCAGCGCTATGCCGACAGCGCATCGGTGTCGTCGAACACACCCGTGTTCTCGCCCGCGCTGCCGCGTGCGGTCTATGCTGGACTGGAGGTGAACTGGTGATGAGCTGTTCGTGTGCAATAGGACTCGCAAGCAGGATATTGGGGTGCGTGGCGGCGGCTTTGCTGAGCCTGGTCGTGATGCCCCTTGCGGCACAGGCGCAAGCGCCAGACCAGGCACCCGCCAAACCGGCGCGGCAGCGCCCACCGCCGCTGGCAGTGGGTGCAGCCTTCGCCCCGGATGGCGTGTTGTGGACCGTCGGCTTGGATGCGCAGCGGCGCCTGGTGCTGCAACGCAGCCCCGATGCGGGGCGAACCTGGACGCCGCCGCAGGTTCTGGACGTGGCGGGTGACGCGGTGTCGGCCGACGGTGAGAACCGACCCAAGATCGCGTTTTCCCCGCAGCCCGGTGTGGTGGTGGTGAGCTACACCAAACCACTGCCCAAGCCCTTCACCGGTGACGTGCGGCTCCTGCGGTCCACCGACTCGGGGGCCACCTTTGCGCCGCCGGTGACGGTGCATGCCGACCGCTCGCCCATCACCCACCGCTTCGAGTCGATCCTGTTTGACGAACAGGGCACGCTGCACACGGTGTGGATCGACAAGCGCGACCAAGAAGCGGCCAAAGCCCGAGGGCAGGCCTACCGAGGTGCGGGCGTGTACCGAAACGAATCACGCGATGGCGGCTTGAGCTTTGGGCCGGACATACGTGTGGCCGACCACAGTTGCGAGTGCTGCCGGATTGCCTTGGCCGCGGCCCCTGGCGGCGGCGTGGCGGCCTTGTGGCGCCATGTGTTCGCGCCCAATGAACGCGACCATGCGCTTTGGTGATGACGGCCTCGTGCCTTCTCCCCACCACTCCCGCCGTGAGCGCCCCTTCGCAGCTTGAGCCCTTTGAAGTGGGCACCTTCAGCCAATGGCGATCAAGCCTGAAGCGGCCCACCTGGGTGGTGTTCACCGCCACCTGGTGCGCCATGTGCCCCGCCGTGGTGAGCGAACTGATTCGTGCGGCACGGCAACACCCGCAGCAGCCCGTGGTGTGGGCGGTGTTGACGGATGTGGCGCCGGGGGAAGAGGACGCGCGGTTCTGGTCACGCCATGCGCACCTGCGCGGTGCCGACCGTGTTCTGGGCTTTGAGGGCATCCCGCAGGCCATCCGATACGCCGTTGACCCGGGCTGGCGCGGCACGGTACCGCACGTGGCGCTGTTGGAGCCCGGAGGG
>RGEP01000460.1 GCA_009918225.1 Betaproteobacteria bacterium
CCATGGCAAAGGTGGCCGGGTCTTCGCGTGGGATGTCCTGCACCTGCCAGGGCCGTGACGCGTCAGCGCAGCGGTGGTGGGGCTGGCTGGTGGGCCAGCCGTGCCACTGCGTCATCAACGCCAGGGTTTTGCGGATGACGGTGAGCATGCCCAAGGCCAACACATCCACCTTCAGCAGGCCCAAAGACTCGAGGTCGTCCTTGTCCCATTGGATGACGCGCCGCCCGGGCATGCTGGCCGGCTCGATGGGCACCAGGCTGGACAAGCGGTCGGCGGCGATCACGAAGCCGCCGGTGTGCTGCGACAAGTGGCGCGGAAAGCGGTGCAGCGTGTGCACGAGCTGCAGCCAGCGCTGCAGTGCTGGCGCCTGCGCGTCCAGGCCCAGTTCGTCCAGGCTGCGCTGCAAACGCTGCGGGTCGTCAAAGCCATGAACCGAGCGGGCCAGCTTGTCGATGATGGCCGCGTCCTGCCCCAGAGCAAAGCCCACATCCCGCACCGCGCTGCGGGTTCGGTAAGCGGTCACGGCGGCGGCCAGGGCGCAGCGGTTGGCGCCGTACTTGGCGTAGATGTACTGGATGACCTCTTCGCGCCGCTCGTGTTCGAAGTCCACATCGATGTCCGGCGGCTCGGCGCGCTCGCGCGAAATGAAGCGCTCGAACAGCAGCGTGGTTTGGGTGGGGTCGACTTCGGTGATGCCCAGGCACCAACACACCGCCGAGTTGGCGGCCGAGCCACGGCCCTGGCACAGGATGCCGCGGCTGCGCGCAAAGCGCACCACATCGTGCACGGTGAGGAAGAAGGGCTCGTAGCGCAAGGCTTCGATGAGTTCGAACTCGCGCTCGAGCTGGGCCTGCACCGCATCGGGCACACCATCGGGATGGCGCTGGCGGGCCCCTTGGGCGGTGAGCGCACGCAGGTGCTCAATAGGGCTGCGCCCTTCGGGCACGAGTTCGGCGGGGTATTCGTAGCGCAGTTCGTCGAGCCTGAAGGTGCAACGCCGGGCCACATCCACCGAGGCCTGCAGCCACTCGGGGCGGTAGAGCTGGGCCAGTTGCAAGCGCGAGCGCAGGTGCTGCTCGGCGTTGCAGGCCAAGGCGGTTCCGCACTGGGCCAAGGGCCGGCGCAGGCGAATGGCGGTGAGCGTGTCCTGCACCGGCTTGCGCGAGCGGCGGTGCATGAGCACATCGCCCGTGGCCACGATGGGCAAGGGCAGGCCCTGCGCCTGCAGGGCCTGCACCACGGTCTGTACGGCCTGCACCAAGCGGGCATCGTCGGCCCACAACAGGCGCTGCACCGCCACCGCGGCGCGGGGGCCGAAGGCCTGTGCGCACCACTGGGCCTGGGCCTGCAA